>NZ_JBOHCV010000177.1:0-7927 GCF_050698815.1 Streptomyces sp. | reverse complement strand
CCCCTTCCGAACTGTCCGACGGGGCCGGGCAGTTGCTGGAGCGCCTAGAGCGCGACCCCCAGCAGCGCGTCCACCGCGCGCGAGGCCAGACCGGGCGCTCCCGTGTCCGTACCGCCTCCGGATTCCTGTGCCGCCGCCCAGCGGTCGACAGCTTCCAGCGCGGCGGGTGCGTTCAGGTCGTCTGCCAGCGCCGCCCGTACCTCGTCCACCATGGCTTCGGCGGGCGGTCCGTCGGGGCGGGAGACAGCGGCGCGCCACCGGGCGAGCCGGGAGCGGGCCTCGTCGAGGACCGTGCCCGTGTACTCCCAGTCCTCGCGGTAGTGGCGTGAGAGCAGGACGAGCCGGATCGCGGCGGGGTCGACTCCGTCGCGGCGCAATTGCGAGACGAAGACCAGGTTGCCCTTGGACTTCGACATCTTCTCGCCGTTCAGGCCGACCATCCCGGCGTGCACGTAGGTCTGCGCGAAGGGATGTTCGCCGGTGAGTGCCTGGGCGTGCGATGCGCCCATCTCGTGGTGGGGGAAGGCGAGGTCCGAGCCGCCGCCCTGGACGTCGAAGCCCATGCCGAGGTGTTCCAGAGCGATGGCCACACACTCGATGTGCCAGCCGGGACGCCCGGGGCCGAGCGAGCCGCCGTCCCATTGCGGTTCCCCGTCGCGGGCGGCGCGCCACAGCATCGGATCGAGTGGGCTCTTCTTGCCCGGCCGCTCGGGGTCGCCGCCGCGCTCGGCGGACAGCAGCCGCATGGTCTCCGCATCGAGCCGTGAGACCTCGCCGAAGTGGGTGTCCGCGTCGACGGAGAAGTAGACGTCCCCCTCCAGCTCGTACGCCGCGCCCTGGTCGCGGAGCCGCTCGACCAGCGGGACGATGCGCGGGATCGACTCGACGGCACCGATGAAGTGCCGTGGCGGCAGCATCCGCAGGGCCGTCATGTCCTCGCGGAACAGGGCAGTTTCGCGCTCAGCCAGCGCGGACCATTCGTCACCTGTGGCCTCGGCACGTTCCAGCAGTGGATCGTCGATGTCGGTGACGTTCTGTATGTAGTGAACCTGCCGCTTGGTGTCGAGCCACACGCGCTGGACGAGGTCGAACGCGTTATAGGTCGCCGCGTGCCCCAGATGGGTCGCGTCGTACGGGGTGATGCCGCAGACGTAGATACGGGCGACGGGACCGGGGGCGAGGGTGACACGGCCGTCGGTCGCGGTGTCGTGGATCTCCAGGTCGCGGCCCTGACCGGGCAGGGCGGGGACCTCGGAAGCGGGCCAGGCATGCATTCCCTGAGCCTAACCCGGACAGCTGTTCAACATCGTGACGGGACGGGGATGGTCCGGGGAGGCCCCGCGGGAATGGCCGGATAGACGGTCTTGACCTGGCGTCCGGGAAGCCCCCCGTGCCCCGTGCCCCGTGCCCAGACAGAATCAAACAGGCGGCCAGGGGATGGCGGGCCAGTCGCCGCTGGGCAGCGGATGCCGCCCGGAGCTGCACAGCGCGTCGGTGCGCTTGCGTACCGCGTCGAGTTCGGCGGCGGTGACCAGCCCGGCCAGCCGGACGGCGAGCGGCGCTCCCTCACTCAGCGCGGCCGACAGCCCGCGCAGCATCGCGGCGGCCTCGGCGGTCAGCTCCTCCCCAGCCCAGCCCCACAGCAGGGTGCGCAGTTTGTCGTCGACGTGGAAGGTGACGCCGTGGTCGATGGCGTACAGCCGCCCGCCGGGAACGGGCAGCAGGTGGCCGCCCTTGCGGTCGCCGTTGTTGATGACCGCGTCCAGGACCGCGAGGCGTCGCAGCCGTGTGTCGTCGGCGTGCACCAGCAGTGCGGTGCGTCCCTCGCCGATGTCCACGAAGCCGACCGGTTTCCACCCCTCCCCCGGCTCGTCCCCCTCGACGAGCCCGAGCAGTTGCTCGGCACCCGGCTCAGTCGGGTCCTCGGCGGCGTCGGTGCCGTCGCTGTCGTCAGTGCCGTCGGTGCCGGGCAGCGGGCCGAGCCACGCCTGGCACATGCCCTCGCCGTACGGCCCGTCCCGCAGCACCGTGGCCGGGATCAGGTCCCAGCCGCCGGCACGGGAGACCTCGTACGCCGCCACCTCACGCTGCGCGAGGGTGCCGTCGGGGAAGTCCCACAGCGGGCGCTCGCCGGCCACCGGCTTGTAGACGCAGGGCAGCCCGCGTCCCTCGTGTTCGACCTCGCCGAACAGGACCGCGTTGGAGGCCTCCCGGATCCGGCCGCGTACGGTCAGCGTGCCGAGCGCGAGATGGGTACGGGTCCGCTCGTCCGCGAGCGAGGCGGTCAACCGCCCCCGGCGCGGCGGAGAACCGGATCCGGATGCCTCGCTCATTCGCCGCGCCGGTATCCGTTCTGACGCGGACACACGTGTCCTTCCGGGTCGAGCGGCAGGCTGCACAGGGGACAGGGCGGGCGGCCGGCGTTCACGACATCCAGCGCCCGCTTGGCGAAGGCACGCGCCATGGTGCCCTCCAGCCGCACCCGCAGCATCGGCGGGCCGTTCTCATCGTCCTGGAGCAGCCGCTCCTCGGCCTCCGCGAGGTCCTCGTCGGAATCGGCCTCCAGCTCGACGATGGCTTGCGCCTCCACCACCATCCGCTCACCGTCCCCGTCCCAGGCGAGCGCCATGGTGCCCACCCGGAACTCCTCGTCGACGGGCGTCTCCAGTGGGGCGGTGTCGTCGATCTCGGTGGGTGCCACGGCCGGCACGGGCGCGTTCCCGCCGGAGCGCCGGACCACCTCGTCGAGCAGCTCGTCGATCCGTTCGGCCAGTGCCTCGACCTGTGCCTTCTCCAGGGCGACGCTGGTGGTGCGTCCCGAGGCCGACGCCTGGAGGTAGAAGCTGCGCCGTCCTGGCAGGCCGACCGTACCGGCGATGAATCGGTCCGGCGGGTCGTAGAGGAACACCTGACGGGACACGTCCTGCTCCGTTGTCGTTGACGTCTGGTCGGTCAATGGCACCCTACTGCGCGTGCCGATCATCGTGCTTAAGCGCCGCCTCCCACCGTCGCGTTGCCACTGTGGTCATGGCTTTTGTCACCCGTACCGGCATCCGCCCCGTGGGCTGAGTCCGGCTCCGCGGGTGCGAGGGAGTCCAGTTCACCAGTCTCGCCCAGCCGCAGCAGGAAGGGCCGCAGCGCGGTGTACCGGATGACCGTGAGCGAGCAGGGCCCGACAGCGATGCGCTGGAAGAGGTCCAGGTGCATGCCGAGTGCGTCCGCCACGATCGACTTGATGATGTCTCCGTGCGTGCACATCGCGTACAGCGCGTCCGCTCCGTGCTCCGCCTCGATCCGGGCGTTCCAGCCGCGTACGGCCTCGACCGCCCGGGTCTGCATGCCGCGCATCGATTCGCCGCCGGGGAACGCGGCCGCGGACGGGTGCTGCTGCACGGTGGTCATCAGCGGCTCGTCGCCCAGCTCGGCCAGCTTCCGCCCGCTCCAGTCGCCGTAGTCACACTCGGAGATGCCGTCCTCGGTGTGCAGGGGCAGTCCGGGGCGGGCCGTGACCAGTGGTTCGAGTGTTTCCCGGCAGCGC
This sequence comes from Streptomyces sp., assembly GCF_050698815.1. Taxonomy (GTDB): domain Bacteria; phylum Actinomycetota; class Actinomycetes; order Streptomycetales; family Streptomycetaceae; genus Streptomyces. The sequence goes on along the minus strand of NZ_JBOHCV010000177.1, from coordinate 4,389 downwards.
TGCAGTGGACTGCTGACCAGCGCGGCCAGCGGCAGCGCGCTCAGCCGCCCGGGCAGTGCCCCGGCCTGTGCCAGCCCGTGCTCGTCCAGGGCGACACCCGGAGCACGGCCCGCGAGCAGTCCGGCGGTGTTGGCGGTGGAGCGGCCGTGCCGTACGAGGATGAGCGTGGGCATGCCCACAACCCTAACGACCTGGTGCGCCGGCGACATGGGGGCCGGGTCGGCCCGTGAGTCCGCCGCCCCGGACCACCGGGTGGTTGAGTGTGCGCCGTCAGGGCAGAATTGCCTCTCGTGATCGTGGACTGTGCCATCTACCGGGACGGACGCCGCATGGAGCGTCCGTCGGACTACTCCGACGCGCTGGACGAAGCGCGGGAAGTAGGAGACGCCTTTCTGTGGATCGGCCTGCACGAGCCGACCGAGGCGGAGTTCGATCTCGTGACCAGCGAATTCGGGCTCCATCCGCTCGCCGTGGAGGACGCTCTCCACGCGCACCAGCGGCCGAAGCTGGAGGTCTATTCGGACTCCCTCTTCCTGGTGCTCAAGCCCGCCTCCTACGACGAATCCTCGACGACCCTCTCCACCGGTGAGCTGATGCTGTTCGTCGGGGACTCCTTCGTGGTGACCGTGCGGCACGGTGAGGCCAACCCGCTGGGCGAGGTGCGCGACCGGCTGGAGAAGGACCCGGATGTGCTGCGGCACGGGCCGACCGCCGTGATGTACGCGGTGAGCGACGCCATCGTGGACCAGTACCTGGACGTCGCGGCGGCACTCCAGATAGACCTCGACGGGCTGGAGGAGGAGGTCTTCTCTCCCGGCGGTCAGCTTGCCCGGGACACGGCGGGCCGCATCTACGGCTTCAAGCGGCAGGTGCTCGGCTTCCGCCGGGCCACCGGTCCACTGGCCGAACCGCTGGAGCGGCTGACGGGTGCGGGAGTGCCGTTCGTGGCCGAGGACTCGCGGCCCTTCTTCCGCGACGTCAACGACCACTTGGCCCGCGTGAACGAACAAGTGGACGGTCTCGACAGACTGCTGTCCGACATCCTCTCCGCGAATCTCGCGCAGATGGGTGTGCGGCAGAACGACAACATGCGCAAGATCTCCGCCTGGGCCGCGATGTTCGCGGTCCCGACGGCGATCGCCGGGGTCTACGGAATGAACTTCGAGCACATGCCGGAGCTGGGTCAGGTGTGGGCCTATCCGGCGGTGCTGGGGCTGATCGCGGGCGCGTGCCTGGTGCTGTTCCGTCTCTTCAAGCGCCGTGGCTGGATGTGACGGTCAGGTGGCTGTGCCGGGGCGGCGGTCCGGACAACCACGTAACCCCTGGGGCGCCGGCGCGTTGTGCTGCGTAACGGCCGTGGCGGGGTAGACCCCCGAGCCCCCACCACGGCCGTAGGCATGTCCTGGGCCGCTGCTAGGCCAGCCCGGCCCGCTCCAGGGCCGCCACTCCGGCCCGCAGCCCGCTGATGCGCTCCTCGAGCACGAAGCCCGCGGGCGCGAGGGAGAGGGTGGTCACCCCGGCCTCGGCGTAGCCCCGCATCCGGTCCGCGATCCGCTCGACGGGGCCGAGGAGGGTGGTGGAGTCGATGAGTTCATGGGGCACGGCCGCGGCGGCGTCGTCCTTGTCGCCCGCCAGGTACGCGTCCTGGATCGCTGCCGCCTCGCGCTCGTAACCCATGCGCTGGGCGAGCCGGTTGTAGAAGTTCTGCTTGCGGCTGCCCATGCCGCCGACGTACAGCGCTGTGTAGGGGCGGAACTGGTCGGCCAGTGCGGGAATGTCGTCCCCGACGGCCATCGGCACGGTCGGGCAGACGTCGAAGCCCGCGAGGTTCCTGCCCTTGCCGGCCTTCTCCCGTCCCGCGCGCAGGTGCTGGAGAGTGGTCTCCTCCGCGTGTTCGGGCGAGAAGAAGATCAGCAGGGCGCCGTCGGCGATCTCACCGGTCTGCTCGAGATTCTTGGGGCCGATGGCGGCGATGTAGAGCGGGATCTCCTCGCGTACCGGATGCACCGTGAGCTTGAGGGGCTTGCCCGGGCCGTCGGGCAACGGCAGGGTCCAGTGCTGCCCCTGGTGGCTGAGCCGTTCCCGCGACATGGCCTTGCGGATGATCTCGACGTACTCGCGGGTGCGGGAGAGCGGCTTGTCGAACTTCACGCCGTACCAGCCCTCGGAGACCTGCGGCCCCGAGACGCCGAGACCGAGCCGGAAGCGGCCACCGGAAAGCGAGTCGAGCGTGGCCGCCGTCATGGCGGTCATCGCGGGTGTACGGGCCGGGATCTGGAAGATCCCCGAGCCGACGTCGATGTGCTCGGTCTGCGCGGCCACCCAGGAGAGCACGGTGGGAGCGTCGGAACCGTAGGCCTCCGCGGCCCAGCACACGGCGTAGCCGAGCCGGTCGGCCTCCTGGGCGACCGCGAGGTTGTCCGCGTCCATCCCCGCGCCCCAGTAGCCAAGATTGATGCCAAGCCGCATGCGGTCCCCTTACCCATCAGTAACGTCTCTGTCCCCGGGACTCTAGCGTGCGGCCGCAAGTAACCTCAACGCACATGGAGGCAAGGCACCTGGGCCGCACCGGCCTGCGCGTATCCCGATTCGGGCTCGGCACCCTCACCTGGGCGCGGGACACCGGGGAACGGGACGCCGCCGATCAGCTCAAGACGTTCTGGGAGGCGGGCGGCACGCTGGTGGACACCGCCGACGTCTACGCGGACGGAGGCGCCGAGTACCTCCTGGGACGGCTGTCGGAAGCGCTCGTACCGCGCCGGGACCTGGTGATCGCCACCAAGGCGGGCAGTGTGCCGGACCCGGACCGCCGCTTCGACGGATCACGCGGTCACCTTCTCGCCGCGCTCGACGCCTCGCTCGAGCGGCTCCGTACCGACTACGTGGACCTGTGGCAGGTGCACGCCTTCGACCCCGCGACACCGCTGGACGAGACTCTCCAGGCCCTCGACATCGCGGTGAGCACCGGCCGCGCCCGTTACGTGGGAGTGTCCAACTTCAGCGGATGGCAGCTCGCCAAGGCCGCCACCTGGCAGCTCGCGGCAGACCGGACGCGCACCCGGCTGTCCAGCACCCAGATGGAGTACTCGCTGCTGCAGCGCGGCGTCGAACGCGAAGTGCTGCCCGCCGCGCTCGACCTCGGTCTCGGGCTGCTGCCCTCCTCCCCGCTGGGACGCGGTGTGCTGACGGGCAAGTACCGCAAGGACGCCGCGCCGCCCGATTCGCGGGGGGCGTCCGCGCACCTGGCGCCGTTCGTCGCCCCGTATCTCGACGGGGCCGCCGCCCGCATCGTGGACGCGGTGTCGACGGCGGCCGACGGACTGGCCGTCACCCCGCTGCAGGTGGCACTGGCCTGGGTACGGGACCGCCCGGGCGTCGCCGCGCCGATCGTCGGGGCCCGGACATCGCAGCAGCTCACCGAGGCGCTGTCAGTGGAGGGACTTAGTCTTCCTGACGAGATCTGCCGGGCGCTGGACGATGTGTCGGCTCCGGTGCACCGCTATCCCGACCAGGACTGGAGCGAGCTGTGACGGACGACAAGGCAGCCGAACTCCTCGCGGCGGTACGGGCGGTGGAGAGCGGCGAACGCCCCGCCGCGTCCTTCTTCACCGCGCCCGGGCCCGGGCCCGAGCGCGGCACGGCTCCGCGCCCTGCCGCACCCACCTCATCCGCCTCACCCCCACCATCCGCCATCCGCCCCGCGTCCACCGCTGAACTCGCGCGGAGCGGCCCCGTCCCGGTGCCCGATGAGGTGCGGGCGGTACTCACCGAGGGGGGCGCACCGGAGGCGCTGGCCGTCCGTGTCGTGGAGTCGCTCGGCGAGCAGGCCGCCGAGGTGCTGCGCGCCGACCCGTGGCAGCTGCTCGCCACCCCGGGCGTACGGCCGGAGCAGGCGGACGGATTCGCCCGCGGCCTGCTGGGCGCGGAGTCCGGCCCGGCCGACGAGCGCCGCGCCCAGGCCCTGGTGGGCTGGCTGCTGGAACGTGCGGCACTGGCGGGACACACCGCGCTGGAGCCCGCCGCCCTCGCCGAGGGGCTGTCCCAGCACGCGGTTCCGGATCCGGACGAGGCGGTGCGGACCGCCGTCGACGCGGGAGCGGTGCTCGTCTTCGAGGATTCGCTCGACGCCATGCCGGGGGGCGGCGGAGCGGCTGCCGGGGAGTCCGAGGGGACGGCCGAGGAACGGCCGGTGAACCTGCTGCTGGGACTGGACCGGTACGCCTTGGCGGAGGAGAGCCTGGCGGACGGCCTGGCACGGTTGATCAGCACCCGCACACCGCCGTCGCAGGACCCCGGTCCCGACCGGCCGGCCTGGGAGGAAGCGGCCGCCGCGGCGCCCTCGCCGTCCGCGGCGGAGCTGATCCGGGCGGCGGCGGACCACGGGCTGGT
>NZ_JBOHCV010000176.1:0-7943 GCF_050698815.1 Streptomyces sp. | reverse complement strand
CTCTCATGATGGCCGTGCTCTGGCGCAGTCCGTACGGCCCGGTGGCGGCGCTGTTCGTGCTGCTGCCGATGTACATCTGCTGCTGGGTCTTCGCGCAGTATCACCGCGAACACGGCGCTCACCAGGCAACCATCCGGGCGCTGGTGCAGGCCGTCGACATCAAGGACCGCTACACCCGCGGTCACAGCGAACGCGTCGGCCGGGCCTCCCTGCTCATCGCGCGCGAGCTGGGCATGGACGAGGAGCGCACGGAAATGCTGCGCTTCGCCGGAATCCTGCACGACGTCGGCAAACTCGGCGTGCCCACCCGGCTGTTGCGCAAGGACGGACCGCTCACCGTGGAGGAGCGCCGCGTCATAGAGCTGCACCCCGAGTACGGGCACGAGATGGTGCGCGGAATCGGCTTTCTGGGCGAGGCGCGCTCCGCGATCCTGCACCACCACGAACGACTGGACGGCAGCGGCTACCCCTACGGGCTCGCGGGTGTCCAGATCCCCGAGTTCGCCCGTGTGGTGGCGGTGGCCGACGCCTTCGACGCGATGACCTCCACCCGCAGTTACCGGCGTGCGCGGTCGGTGTCCACGGCCGTGGCGGAGCTCCAGCGGTGCGCGGGCACGCAGTTCGACCCCCGGATGGTGCGGGCGCTCGCCCGGGCGCTGGACCGGCAGGGCTGGTCACCCGCCGTCACGGCGGACGCGCCGGGCGGAAACGTACCGGCAGCGCGGGTGCAGGCGCTCCGCGGCAGACGCCGGGCGCCCGCCGCCGAGCCGTCCGGTTCCACCGGACCCACCCGGTCGACGTCATGAGGCCGTCATGAAGTACACCGTCGTGGTGAGCGGTGCGGCGGCGGCCGCGCTGGGCCTCGGCTCGCTCGGCGCCACCCTGTGGCACGGGCTGGAACAGCCCGGCGTGGCCCTCGCGTTCGGGCTCGTCATCGCCGTCGGCGAAGCCGTGCGCGTCCGGCTTCCCGGCACCGATCACACCGGCCGTGCCCCCACCAGCGCGCCGCTCGGCGCCGCCGGAGCACTGGGCTACGCCCTGCTGGGCGAGGTGGGCGGCCGGGTCACTACGCACGGCGTCCTGCAGTGCGTCGCCGTCGTCATCGCCGCCGCCCTGGCCGGCCTTGCCCCGCGCGCCCCGCGGGGGTGCTCCCTCACGCTCGACCACGCGGTACGGGGCGTGCTCACCGTCGGGTTCGCCGCCACCTGTTTCCAACCGCTCCACAACTCCGGTGTGTTGGCGCAATGGGTCGGCCGTGGCCCGTACTACGCGCTCTGTCTGCTCGCTGTCACGCTGCTGACCGGGTTGTGTGACGCGGTGCTCGCCGCCGTGCTCGCCGCGGCCCGCACGGAACGGCCGTTGGGTCCGCAGCTGCGGGAGCAGCTGCGCGCGCGGCTCGGCATCGCTCCGGCCGTCGCCGCCACCGGCGCCGTCATCGCGCTCGCGGTCGCGGTCGCGGGACTCTGGGCGCTGCCGGTCATCTGTGTGCCGCTGTTGCTCACGCAGTTCTCCTTCCGGCGCTACGCGTCCGTACGCGCGACCTACGGGCAGACCATCGCCTCGCTCGCCCGGGCCACGGAGGTGGCCGGCTACACCCCGCACGGGCACGCCCGCAGGGTCGCCGCGCTCAGCTGTGCCGTCGGGCGCGAGCTGGGCCTGACCGAACCGCATCTCACGGTGCTGGAGTACGCGGCGCTGATGCACGACATCGGCCAGCTCTCCCTCGTGGATCCGGTCACCGGCGGCGCCACCGAAGGGCTGGAACCCGCCCTGCAGCGGCGGATCGCGCTGCTGGGCGGCGCGGTGGTACGGCAGACGGGCGTGACCGTCGAGGTCGCCGTGGTGGTGGAACGGCAGGCGGATCCGTACCGTGAGCAACCGGTCACCGCTCGTATCGTGCGGGCCGTCAACGCGTACGAGGACATGGTGGCCGGGAAGGCTGCCATGGAGGGTTCGTTGCGGGCGCTGGAGCGGCTGCGGCTGGAGAGTGCGCGTGAGTACGAACCACGCGTTGTGGAGGCGCTGTCACGGGTAGTGGCGCGGGGGCCGGTCTGTTGACTCCCGGGTCGTGGCCGGGCGGCACTACGGGCATGGTTGGATGCGAGAGGGGAACCGCGGAAGACGCACATACCGTGCTCACAGTGCACGTGGAGCAGGCGCACCGTGCGTCGGGAAACAGCAGCGACAACCAGTCAACAGACGGGAATCAGGCGGGAACATCGTGAGGATCTTCGGCAAGGTGCGGCATCGGCCCTCCGCCTCGTGGCGGCAGGCGACCGATCGCGCCTTCACGCTCATCGGTGACGGGCGCTACGAGGACGCGGGCGCCCTGCTCACCCGGGCCGCTGATCTCGAGCCGTGGCTGTCGGAGTCCTGGTTCAATCTCGCGCTGCTGTACAAGTTCCGGCACGACTGGGAACAGGCCCGTACGGCCGGACTGCGCGCCGTGGCGCTGCTGGACCGCCAGAACGGCGCCCCCGACTGGTGGAACGTCGGCATCGCGGCCACCGCGCTGCAGGACTGGCCGCTGGCCCGGCGGGCCTGGCAGGCGTACGGGCTGCGCGTGCCCGGGCAGACGCAGCCCCCGGCGGCGGTCGGAGAGCCCACCGGGATGCAACTGGGCAGCGCGGCGGTACGGCTCTCCCCGGAGGGCGAGGCCGAGGTCGTGTGGGGACGGCGCATCGACCCGGCGCGGGTGGAGATCCAGAGCATTCCGCTGCCGTCCTCCGGGCGGCGCTGGGGCGAAGTGGTGCTGCACGACGGGGTACCGCACGGTGAGCGCACCACGAGCGCGGGCCCGTCCTATCCCGTCTTCGACGAGATCGAGCTGTGGGCGCCCTCGCCCGTACCCACCTGGGTCGTGCTGCTGGGGGCCGCCACGGAGGCCGACCGGGACGCGCTGGAGCGGCTGGCCTCGGACGCCGGGTTCGCGGCCGAGGACTGGTCGAGCTCGGTGCGGCTGCTGTGCCGTACCTGCTCGGAGAGCCGGATGCCGACCGACGAAGGGGACGGCTCGAAGCACATCGATCCGCACGACCACAGCTCGCCGGGGCACCCGGGCCCGCTGGGTCACATGACGCCGGGCGGACCGGGGGACCTGTGGGTTCCCGAGCGGGAGTGCGGACTCGCGGCACCGGCCGGACTGGTGCGCGGGCTGCTGGACAGCTGGGTCGAGGACAGCCCCAGCACGCGCGAGTGGCGGGATCTGGAAGAGGTCTGCTGAGCTCGTGCCCCTCCGCGCGCCCCGTTACCCTAGGGCGACGAATCAGGTGGCGAGGAAGGCGTACGGCGGAATGGCGCAGCAGCAGCAGGAGACCAGCGGGCACAGCTCTGGAGAGTTCGTGGACGACACGGCGGACTGCGAGGCGCGCGAGACCGCGTACCGCGAGCGCGGCACCGCCCGCCCCATCACCGTCGTCGGCAACCCGGTGCTGCACAAGGAGTGCCAGGACGTCACCGCCTTCGACGACGGTCTGGCATCGCTCATCGACGACATGTTCGCGAGCCAGCGTGCCGCCGAGGGAGTCGGTCTCGCGGCGAACCAGATCGGGGTCGACCTGAAGGTCTTCGTCTACGACTGCGTGGACGACGACGGGGTGCGGCACGTGGGCGCCGTCTGCAACCCGGTCCTGGACGAACTGCCCGCCGGGGACCGCAGTCTGGACGATTCCAACGAGGGCTGCCTCTCCGTGCCCGGCGCCTACGAGGCGCTGGCCCGCCCCGATCACGCGATCGTGCGCGGACTGGACGCCGAGGGCAAGCCGGTCGCCATCCGGGGCACCGGCTACTTCGCCCGCTGCCTCCAGCACGAGACGGATCACCTCTACGGCTACCTCTACATCGACCGGCTCTCGAAGCGGGAACGCAAGGGCGCCCTCCGGCAGATGGCGGAGGGCACACCGCGGTACGAGACGGTGCCGAACGACTGAGCCCGTAACGGAGCCGTCCGCGTCACGCTCGCGTGACCGGAGCCGCCGCCCTCCCGCCCTCAGGGGCCGGGAGGGCGGTGGTCGTTCGGTGGCCTTGTCATCGGCACTGTCCGATGCGGCACCGTCCGATGCGGCCCCACCCGATGCGGCTCATCCAATGGACAAGGCCATTGGCAGTTGCGGCATCTTGTTGACGGCTTGACTCCGTCACGTCAGTGTCTGCCATGTTCACCCCCACGGCAGATGGAGGGTCATGATGCCCAGACGTACGGTCAGAACCGTACTGGCTCTTGTCATGGTCGCGGCAGCTGTGTCGGCCGGCACGGCGGCCAGTGCGAGCGCCGCCCCCACGGCAGCCGTGCAGGCTGTCGGCGCCACGGCCGCCGACGGCTGCTACACCTGGAGCCGTGCCCTTGCCGAGGGCGCTACCGGCGACGACGTCACACAGCTGCAGATACGTGTCTCGGGCTACCCCGGCAGCGGCGGAGTCCTCGCCGTCGACGGCTCGTACGGGCCCGCCACCAAGGCCGCGGTCACCCGCTTCCAGCAGGCCTACGGGCTGGCCGCCGACGGCGTGGCCGGGCCCGCGACGTTCGCGAAGCTCTACGAGCTGCAGGACGACGACTGCACGCCCATTCACTTCACCTACGGCGAGCTGAACAACTGCAACTCCGACTGGAGCGGCGGAGCGCTCAGCGCCGCGCAGGCCAAGGCCAACGCCCTGCGCACCATGTGGAAGCTGGAGGCACTGCGGCACGCCCTGGGCGACCAGTCGATCAGGGTCACCAGCGGCTTCCGCTCCCATGCGTGCAACGACGCGGTAGGGGGCGCCCCTTCGAGCCGCCATCTCTACGGTGACGCCGCCGACCTCGGCGCCGGGCCCCACTCGCTCTGCACCCTCGCCCAGGAGGCCCGTAACCGCGGCTTCAACGGCATCCTCGGCCCGGGCTACCCCGGCCACAACGACCACACTCACGTGGACCACCGCTCAAGCAGGTTCTGGAGCGCGCCGAACTGCGGCATCTGAGCACTTCACCGACCCGACCCCCGGAAGGGAACCAACCCCCCATGAAGAAGACCATGCTGCGCGCCACGGTCGGCGCCTCGGCGCTGGCCCTCACGCTCTTCTCCTCCGCGTACGCCGCACAGGCAGACACCGCGGCGCCGCAGGCCACCCAGGCCCAGAGCACCCAGAGCGCCAAGAGCGCGGCCGTGCTGGCCAAGATGAGTCACTCCGCGGCCGTCGCACAGCTGAGCGGTGCCGGCATCGGGGTGTCCTCCAGCGGTGGCTGTTCCGACCGCAACAACCCCACCTGTACCTCGCTGGAGCAGGTCAACTCGGCGACGATACAGGGGGCGATCACGCTCAAGAACGCGAGTGGCTGCGGTCTCACGGTCACCGGCGGCACCGAGACCGGCCACGCCAGCGGCACGTACAGCCACTGGAACGGCTACAAGCTCGACTTCAGCATGACGAGCTGTCTGAGCAACTACGTCAAGAACACCTTCACCTCCATCGGCGGCTCCAAGTGGCGGTCCGGTTCCGGGAACATCTACTACGACGAGGGCAACCACTGGGACGTGACGTACTACAACTGCGGCGGCTGCTGACCCGCGGCCCGCAAGCGCACTGAGAGGGGGCCGCGTCCGGCGCGGCCCCCTCCTCAGAAATCGTCGTCGAAGGAGACCGACCCCTCGACGGCGACCTGGTAGGCCGAGGCGCGCCGCTCGAAGAAGTTGGTCAGCTCCTGCACGTTCTGCAGCTCCATGAAGGAGAACGGGTTACGGGCGCCGTACCGGGCCGGGAAGCCGAGTCGCACGAGCCGCTGGTCCGCCACGGCCCGCAGATACTCCCGCATGGACGCGGTGTTCATCCCCGGCAGCCCGTCGCCGCACAGGTCGCGGGCGAACTGCAGTTCCGCCTCGACGGCTTCCTCCAGCATCGCGGTCACCTCCCCCTCCAGCTCCGCGTCGAAGAGCTCCGGCTCCTCCTCGCGGACGGTGTCCACGACGTCGAAGGCGAAGGACATGTGCATCGACTCGTCGCGGAACACCCAGTTGGTGCCGGTGGCCAGCCCGTGCAGCAGCCCGCGGGAGCGGAACCAGTAGACGTAGGCGAAGGCGCCGTAGAAGAACAGCCCCTCGATGCACGCCGCGAAGCAGATCAGGTTGAGCAGGAAGCGGTGCCGGTCGGTCCTGCTCTCCAGCCGGTCGACCTTCTCCACACCCTCGCCGCCTTCGACGGCGGCCATCCAGCGGAAGCAGAACTGCGCCTTCTCCCGGATCGAGGGGATGTTCTCCACCGCCGCGAAGGCCTCCGCCCGCTCGTCCACGTCGGGCAGATACGTGTCCAGCAGGGTCAGATAGAACTGGACGTGCACGGCCTCCTCGAAGAGTTGCCGCGAGAGATACAGCCGCGCCTCGGGGGAGTTGATGTGCTTGTAGAGGGACAGGACCAGGTTGTTCGCGACGATCGAGTCGCCGGTCGCGAAGAAGGCGACGAGGCGGCTGATCATGTGCTGCTCGCCGGGGGTGAGCTTGGCGAGATCGGTGACGTCGGAGTGGAGATCGACCTCCTCCACGGTCCAGGTGTTCTTGATGGCGTCGCGGTAGCGGTCGTAGAAGCCGGGATAGCGCATGGGGCGCAGGGTCAGTTCGAAACCCGGGTCGAGCAGGTTCTTGGTGGTCGTCACTGGCATGCCTCGCAGGACTCGGGGTTCTCCAGGGAGCAGGTGGCGGCGGCTGAGGTGTCTGCCGCGCGGGCGATCCGGGTCGCCGGGCGTGAACGCAGGTAGTACGTCGTCTTGATGCCGCGCTTCCACGCGTACGCGTACATCGAGCTGAGCTTGCCGATGGTGGGCGCCGCCATGAACAGGTTCAGCGACTGACTCTGGTCGAGGTACGGGGTTCGGGCGGCGGCCATGTCGATCAGCGAGCGCTGCGGGAGTTCCCACGCGGTGCGGTAGAGCTCCCGTACCTCGGCGGGGAGCCGGTCCAGCTCCTGCACCGAGCCGTTCGCGTCACGCAGCGCCTCGCGCGCCCGGTCGTCCCACAGCCCGAGCCGTTTCAGTTCGGCGACCAGATAGGCGTTCACCTGGAGGAACTCACCGCTCAGCGTCTCCCGTTTGAAGAGGTTGGAGACCTGTGGCTCGATGCACTCGTACACGCCCGCGATCGCCGCGATGGTGGCGGTCGGAGCGATTGCCAGCAGCAGCGCGTTGCGCATCCCGGTTTCGGCGATACGGGAACGCACCGCCGCCCAGCGCTCCGGCCAGGTGGCGTTCGCGTCCGGGTAGTGGTCCGGGTGCAGCACGCCGCGCGCCGCCCGGGTCTCGGACCAGGCCGGCAGCGGGCCGTGCCGTTCGGCGAGGTCCGCGCTCGTCTCGTACGCCGCGAGCATGATCCGCTCGGAGATACGGGTGGACAACTCCCGTGCCGCGTCGGAGTCGAAGGGGAGCCGCAGCCGGAAGAAGACGTCCTGCAGCCCCATCAGGCCGAGACCGACCGGGCGCCAGCGGGAGTTGGACCGCTCGGCCTGCCGGGTCGGGTAGTAGTTGATGTCCACGACCCGGTCGAGGAACGTCACGGCTGTGCGGACGGTGGAGTCCAGCCGCTCCCAGTCCATTTCGCCGTCGTCGCGCAAGTGGGCGGCGAGGTTGACCGAGCCCAGGTTGCAGACCGCCGTCTCACCGTCGTCGGTGACCTCCAGGATTTCCGTGCACAGATTCGAGGAGTGCACGACGCTGCCCGGCTTCGCCGTCTGGTTGGCCGTGCGGTTGGCGGCGTCCTTGAACGTCATCCAGCCGTTCCCCGTCTGCCCCAGGGTGCGCATCATGCGCGCGTACAGCTGGCGGGCCGGCACCTGCCGCACGAAGTGCCCCGCGGCCTCCGCCCGCCGGTAGGCCGCGTCGAACGGCTCCCCCCACAGGTCGGTCAGCTCCAGTACGTCCGCCGGGGAGAAGAGCGACCAGTCGGCGTCCGCCTCGACCCGCCGCATGAACTCGTCCGGAATCC
>NZ_JBOHCV010000175.1:0-2215 GCF_050698815.1 Streptomyces sp. | reverse complement strand
ACATACGGCTGCGCCGCCGGTGTCCGGCGGCGCAGCCGTTTCCGGCCACGTCGCGGCGGCGGAGCGGGTCAGCGGCATGGACGGTGCCCGATTCCTGGTACTCCCGCCCTGAATGGGGGGATGCTGGATGTGACTCGGGCCACGCGTATTGCCCGTAACGCTTCGCGTCGCAGCGCGATGACTCAAGAGGTGACAGCCGCGGAGGGAATACAGAACCGGAGCCCGTTGCTCCGATGAGGCGCTGTATTTCTCCACTGCCCAGCCCGCGCCGCCGGTTCATCCCCACCGGCGGTCCGCCGTTTCCATCGTTCCGAGAGGTTGTTCGTGTCGGCCAGCACATCCCGTACGCTCCCTGCGGAGATCGCCGAGTCCGAATCCGTGGTGGCGCTCATCGAGCGGGGAAAGGCTGAGGGTCAGATCGGCGGCGACGACGTGCGCCGGGCCTTCGAGGCTGACCAGATTCCGCCAACCCAGTGGAAGAACGTTCTGCGCAGCCTCAACCAGATCCTCGACGAGGAGGGTGTGACGCTGATGGTGAGTGCCGCGGAGGCTCCCAAACGCACCCGTAAGAGCGTCGCTGCGAAGACCCCGGCCAAGCGCACCGCGACCAGGTCGGTCGGGGCCAGTACCGCCGCCGCCGCGAAGCAGGCGGTCGGCAAGCCGGAGGCGCCCGCGGAGGTCACCGCGCCCGCCGCAGAGGAGGCCGTTGACGTGACCGCAGCCGAGATCGCCGCCGAACCGGTCAAGAAGACCGTCGCGAAGAAGGCCGCCAAGAAGCCAGCCAAGAAGGCGGCCGCGAAGAAGGCCGCCGCCCCGAAGAAGACGGCCAAGAAGTCCGTCGTCGACGAGATCCTGGAAGGCCCTGACGAGGCGGCCCAGGAGACGCCGGCCAAGCCGAACAAGCCCGGCGCGGAGGACGGCCCGACCGCCGAGGTGAAGAACGAGAACGAGGGCTTCGTCCTCTCCGACGACGACGAGGACGACGCCCCGGCTCAGCAGGTCGCCGCCGCCGGTGCCACGGCCGACCCGGTCAAGGACTACCTCAAGCAGATCGGCAAGGTCCCCCTCCTCAACGCCGAGCAGGAGGTCGAGCTGGCCAAGCGGATCGAGGCGGGTCTGTTCGCGGAGGACAAGCTCGCCGCCGCCGACAAGCTGGCGCCGAAGCTCAAGCGCGAGCTGGAGATCATCGCCGAGGACGGCCGCCGGGCCAAGAACCACCTGCTGGAGGCAAACCTCCGTCTCGTGGTCTCGCTGGCCAAGCGCTACACCGGCCGCGGCATGCTCTTCCTCGACCTGATCCAGGAGGGCAACCTCGGGCTCATCCGCGCGGTCGAGAAGTTCGACTACACCAAGGGCTACAAGTTCTCGACCTACGCGACCTGGTGGATCCGGCAGGCCATCACCCGCGCCATGGCCGACCAGGCCCGCACCATCCGTATCCCGGTGCACATGGTCGAGGTCATCAACAAGCTCGCGCGCGTCCAGCGTCAGATGCTCCAGGACCTGGGCCGCGAGCCCTCCCCGGAGGAGCTGGCCAAGGAACTCGACATGACCCCCGAGAAGGTCGTCGAGGTGCAGAAGTACGGCCGCGAGCCGATCTCTCTGCACACCCCGCTCGGTGAGGACGGCGACAGCGAGTTCGGCGACCTCATCGAGGACTCCGAGGCGGTCGTCCCGGCCGACGCGGTCAGTTTCACGCTCCTCCAGGAGCAGCTTCACTCGGTGCTGGACACGCTCAGTGAACGTGAGGCCGGCGTGGTCTCGATGCGCTTCGGTCTCACCGACGGTCAGCCGAAGACTCTCGACGAGATCGGCAAGGTCTACGGCGTGACGCGTGAGCGCATCCGGCAGATCGAGTCCAAGACGATGTCCAAGCTGCGCCACCCGTCCCGTTCCCAGGTGCTGCGCGACTACCTGGACTGAGGAGAGCGGCTGAAGAGGCCCCTGACCTGCGCTGATGCGGGTCGGGGGCTTCTTGGTGTGTGAGCGTACCGCTTCCAGCACAGGTATCACAGGTCCTCGGACGGAGTACGCTCGAACAGCATGAACCTGCACGAACTGCTCTCCTCGTGGCTCGTCCACCTCAAGGCCGAGCGGAAGTCTCCCGAGACCCTGAAGTCTTACAGCCGAGGCGTGGGCGCCTTCCTAGCCTGGTGCGAGGCGAACGGAGTAGCTCCGTCACTCGACCGGGTTTCGGTCAACGCATGGACTGCGC
>NZ_JBOHCV010000174.1:0-4896 GCF_050698815.1 Streptomyces sp. | reverse complement strand
CCGCGAGCGCGGCCCGGGCTTGGTCCTGCGGGCACTGGAGTACGGCCGCCGCCAGCCCCGGGCCGACCTCGGGCCAGGGCCGGGCGCCGAGCATCCGGTGCAGGCCGGCCGCCTGCTCGCTCAGCCCGCGGTACGCGAGGTCGGTGGCGGCGTCGGTGAGGGCGGTGACGTCCGTCCGCTCCGGATCCGGCGGGGACGCTTCTCCCGGCATGGCCACAGCCTCTCCTCCCGGTCCGGCAGGCCCGGCAGGTCTGGCAGGTCTGGCAGGTCCGGCGGGCGCCGACGCGAGATCCCGGGCCGCCTGCTCCCACGTCAGCTCCGGCTGCTGAGCTATGCGCGCGGCCGTGGTGCTCAGCGCGAGCGGGTGTCCCGCACAGCCGCGCGCCAACGCCCGTGCCGCGACGCCCCCTTCGGCGTAGCGCCGCTCCCCCACGATGCGGGCCAGCAGCGCTTCCGCGTCCGGCGGCGGCAGCGGGCCCACCTGGGTGACCCGTGCGCCGTGCCCTGCCACCAGTTCCGGCAGCCGGTGCCGGCTGGTGACGATCGTGAGCGACCCGGGCGCGCCCACCAGCAGCGGCTTGACCTGTGCCGCGGAGTGCGCGTCGTCCAGCAGCAGCAGGGCCCGCCGGCCGGCCAGCCTTCTGCGCAGCAGGGCGGCCTGGGCCGCGGGGGTCGCGGGTACCAGCGCGGGGTGCACGTCGAGGCCGAGCAGGAGCTCGGTCAGTACGGCAGCCGGGTCGGCCGCGCTCGCGGGGTCCGAGCCGCCCAGCTCCGCCAGCAGGTGGTCGTCGGGAAACTTCTCGGCCAGCGCGTGCGCCAGTTGCAGTGCCAGTTCGGTCTTGCCGATACCGCCGACGCCCAGGAAGAGGTGCAGCTGTGGCCGGTCCCGCACCGAAGCGGCTGCCGAGACTGCCGCTGCGAGCGGCTCCCGCCGGTCGACGAAGGGCACGTAGGAGACGGGGAGGCGGTGGGCCGCGAGGGCGTCGCGCTCGCGGAGCCACTGGCGCAGCAGCGCGGCGACCGCCTCGTCGTGCCCGGCCCGTTCCACGATCTCCTGGGCGGCGCACAGTGCTTGCTGCTCGTCGCCGGGCAGCGGTTCCGGCTCCGTTTCCGGCTCCGTGTGGTCCGTACGGCCGCGGCGCACCCGGCGCAGCAGCCCGGCCACCGAGGTGGTGCCTTGGCGGCCGGCTTCCTCACCGGCGCCCTGGAGGAAGGCCGCCGCGACCGCACCCAGCGCAATGGAGATCGGTTCCACCACCGTTGCCCGCCCCTCCGGTGATCCCGCGCCGTACTCGGTGATCGGTGATCGTCAACCCGTCCACGCTATCGGGTCGTTGACCACCGGGCAGCCGAACGGTCCGGAATCGGACAAGGCCGTACCGGGACCGTACCGGGCCGGTCCGTGCCCGCACGGCCCCGACCGGCCCCGTCGCGTCGCGCGTGCCCGCCGGATCGGCGAGACTCCCCTCATGCACCCAGCCACTCTCAGCACCAGAGCTCTCGGCCGTGCCCTGGTCGCCCGCCAACTGCTCGCCGAGCGGGCACCGATGACGGCCCTGCAGGCCATCGAGCACTTGGTCGGCCTGCAGGCGCAGGCCCCCAAGCCGCCCTACTTCGGGCTCTGGACCCGGCTGGCGGACTTCCGGCCCGAGGAGCTGTCCGGCTTGCTGACGGACCGGCGGGCCGTGCGGGTCACCGTGATGCGGGCCACGGTGCACCTGGTCAGCGCCGAGGACTGCGCACAGCTGCGCCCGCTGACACGGGGTCTGGCCGAACGCGTCATCCGCACCAACCACCTCAAGCCGCTGGCGGGCCTCGACCCGTGGGAGGTCGCCGGCGCCGGAGTCGAGCTGATCCGGGAGCGCCCGCGCACGGTCCGCGAACTGGGCGAAGCGCTCGGCCTGCGCTGGCCCGGCCTGGACCCGCGCGAGCTGTCGCAGGTGGCACGCGGGCTGGGCGACCTCGTCCAGATCCCGCCGCGCGGTCTGTGGGGGCGCTCCGGGCAGCCGGCCTACGACACGATCGAGTCCTGGCTGGGACGCCCGCCCTCGCCCGAACCGTGCATCGAGACGATCATGCTGCGCTATCTGGGCGCCTTCGGGCCGGCCTCCGTGATGGACGCGCAGACGTGGTCGGGACTGACCCGGTTGGGGGAGGTCATGGAACGGCTGCGCCCGCAGCTGCGGGTCTTCCGCGCCGAGAGCGGGCGGGAGCTGTTCGACCTGCCCGAGGCCCCGCGTCCCGATCCCGGACTGCCGCTGCCCGCCCGTTTCATCGCCGAGTACGACAACCTCATCCTCTCGCACGCGGACCGTACGCGCGTCATCGGCGACCGGGCACGCAAGACCATCGCGAGCCGGAACGGCCAGGTCCCGGGCACCATCCTGCTGGACGGCACGGTGCGGGGCACGTGGAAGGCGGAGCAGCCGCGGCGGGCGACCGGTGGCACGGCGACGCTGACCGTGACGCCCTTCGGCCGGCTGACGGGCGAGGAGGAACGGGCGCTGGCGACGGAGGGCGAGCGGCTGCTCACTTTCGCCGCGTCGGAGGCGGAGCAGCGCGTCGTCGACTTCGCGGCGCCGCTCAGCTCGTAGACGCTGCCCGGAGCATGGCGCGCGAGATCCAGGAGCGGACCGGGGTCTACACATCCCGCGCATTTCGCTGACACTTCCGTCACACAGAACACGGATATCGAGCCGCATCAGGGATGAACTGCCCCTTATCGGCCTTGCGTTCACGCCAGGAGTCGGAGAACCTACCGACGTCCTGACCGCGGTGCGCCACAGCGGACCGGCGGTCAGCGGGCAGGGGCAGGGACACGGCCGGACCACGCCGGGTTCCGCGCGCCGGCCCGGCGGCACCGGGAATCGACCACCCGGAACCGGGCGTGCGCGTGCGCCGTCTCCACGCCGAGCGGCTCGACCCCGCCGCGCCCCGGCCGCGGGAGAAGGCGCGGGACAGTACGAGCACACGCAGCCCGCTGCGTGCGGGGGACGGACTCATGACGTCGAAACCGGCCGACGGCCCACAGCCGCGATCAATACCGGCGGCTCACCCCGCGGCAGACGATGACCCGTCACGGACGACCCAGCTGCGCATACCCCGCCAACTCCGGAACCGGCCCCACGGCGTCCGGCCGCCCAAGGCTCTGCCGCGCTACGACTACGAGCACTACAGCCGCCTCGCCGGACCGCTCAGCCCGCCCGGCCCCGGGAAGCCCTACCGGGTCGCCTACCGCAGCCTGCTCGCCGACGAACCGCACCGCATACGGGCCGCCTTCCTGCTCTGCCTGGCACCGCTGCTCTCGGCCGGGCTGCTGGTGTGGCTGATGCAGCCGCGGCACTGGACGCAGCGCGACGACGGCGCCGTCTCCGACCTGGTGCTCAAGCTCGACATCGTGATGCTCGTCGCGATCGGCCTGATCGAGCTCTTCCGCACCCTCAACGTCCTCTCCAACGCCCACGCCACCCTGGTCGCGAGAGACCCGGTGCCCGTGGTCCCCGAGTCCGGCACCCGCGTCGCCTTCCTCACCTCCTTCGTGCCCGGCAAGGAGCCGATCGGGATGGTGACGAAGACCCTGGAGGCCGCCGTCCGCATCCGGCACCGGGGGCAGCTGCACGTCTGGCTGCTGGACGAGGGCGACGACCCGGAGGTCAAGGCGGTCTGCCGGCGGCTGGGCGTGCACCACTTCACCCGCAAGGGCGTCCCGCGCTGGAACAAGAACAAGGGCCCGCACCGGGCCAGGACCAAGCACGGCAACTACAACGCCTGGCTGGCCGCGCACGGCGAGCACTACGACTTCTTCGCGTCCGTCGACACCGACCATGTGCCGCTGCCCAACTATCTGGAGCGGATGCTCGGTTACTTCCGCGACCCGGACGTCGGCTTCGTCATCGGCCCGCAGGTGTACGGCAACTACGACAACTTCGTCACCAAGGCCGCCGAGAGCCAGCAGTTCCTCTTCCACGCCCTCATCCAGCGGGCCGGGAACCGCTACCACGCCCCGATGTTCGTCGGCACCAGCAACGCCGTGCGCATCAGCGCCATCAAGGCCATCGGCGGGCTCTACGACTCCATCACCGAGGACATGGCCACCGGCTTCGAGATGCACCGCGCCAGGAACCCGGTCACGGGCCGCAAGTGGCGCTCGGTCTACACCCCGGACGTGCTCGCCGTCGGCGAGGGCCCCAACGCCTGGACGGACTTCTTCACCCAGCAACTGCGCTGGTCGCGCGGCACCTACGAGACGATACTCAAGCAGTACCCCAAGGGCCTCTTCACGATGCCGCCGGGGAAGCTCTTCAACTACACGATGCTGATGCTCTTCTACCCGATCTCGGCACTCAACTGGATACTGGCCGCGCTGAGTTGTGCGCTGTTCCTGGGGCTGGGCGCCTCCGGCGTGCAGATCGACCCGACGATCTGGATGGCGCTGTACGGCAACGCCACGGCCCTCCAGATCGGACTGTACGTCTGGAACCGGCGGCACAACGTCTCCCCGCACGAGCCCGAGGGCTCCGGCGGACTCGCCGGGATGCTGATGTCCGCGCTCTCCGCGCCGATCTACGCGCGCTCACTCTTCGACGCGCTGCTCCGCCGCAAGAGCACGTTCGTGGTCACACCGAAAGGCGACTCGGCCAGCCCCGACACCCTCTTCGGCACCTTCCGCGTCCACCTCTTCTTCATCCTCGTCTTCGGCGGCTCGCTCGCCGGCTCCTTCTCTCTGGGCCACGACCACCCGGCGATGCTCACCTGGGCCGCGCTGGCGCTGCTGATCACGGCCGCGCCGATCATCGGCTGGCGGTTCACGGTGCGCACGGAGAACAAGCGCCGCAAGCAGCGCGCCGAACCGGAACCGGCAGGGCGGCACCGGCAGGGCGGTCCGGGCCCGCAGCC
>NZ_JBOHCV010000173.1:0-3747 GCF_050698815.1 Streptomyces sp. | reverse complement strand
GCGCGCCACGTCGCGGCGGCGACAGCCGGCGGCAGTGCGCCGGCCCCGGTGATGATCTCGGCCCGGCGGTGGGTGTCCGAGGGCGGGAGCAGCTTGCCGATGTAGCCCCGGCGCCAGTCGCCGTTCGCGTCAGCCGCGATGTCCTCGGCGGTACGGGCGAAGAACGCCTTGTGCCGCTCGTTCAGAATCGGCGCCGAGTCGACCAGCACCGCCGCCCGTACGGCGTCGGGCCGGGCCGCGCACGCCAGCGCGACCAGGCCGCCGAGGCTGTGACCGATGACGACAGGACGGTCGAAGCCCGCCGCTGCGGCGACGGCGAGGGTGTCGTCGGCGAAGGCGCCGACGTCGTACGCGCCGGGGACGGCCGGGTCCGGGCGGGTGCTGTCGCCGTGACCTCGCAGGTCCAGGGCCGCGACGGCGTGGGACCGCGCGAAGTGCGTGAACTGCGGGGCGAAATAGGAGCTGTCGCAGGACGCGCCGTGCACGAAGACGATCGGCGTCCCGCCGTCTCCGGCGCCGTGGTACGCCAGCCGGACGGGGCCGGCCTTCGTATCGGCGTACTCCGCATACTCCGCCACCAAGACCTCCAACTGTCCGGTCACACCCTCTGGGGCGAGACTAGACCGAACACAGGGACGGTACGCGGTCAGGGATGGCGGCCGGTGAAGCAAGGGGGCGTAGGCAGCGGATGGCATTGACCACGTTTCGCATCGGTGGAGATCTGGCCGTAGGGCGGCTGGGGTTCGGAGCCATGCGCCTGACGACGGAGCCTGGCCCCGCCCGCGAAGCCTCCCTCGCGGTCGCCCGACGGGCCGTGGAATTGGGCATCACACTGATCGATACGGCCCATCTGTACGGCGCCGGAGCCAACGAGGAGCTCCTCGCGGAGGCTCTGTACCCGTACGCGGACGGGCTGCTCATCACCACCAAGGTCGGTGTCGCGCAAACGGGCCCCGCAGGTGAGTGGAAGTTCGACGGGCGGCGGGACGTCCTGCGCGATCAGTTCGAACAGGCCCTGCGCCGACTGCGCGTCGAGCGGATCGAGCTGCTCCAGTTGCACCGCATCGACCCGGAGGTGACCCTGGCCGACCAGCTCGGCTCGCTGCGGGAGCTCCAGGCCGAGGGCAAGGTAGGACGGATCGGGCTGTCCGAGGTCACGGTCGCCGAGCTCGACCAGGCGCGGGAGATCATCGACGTCGTGAGTGTGCAGAACCGGTACAGCCTGGTCGACCGCGAGCACGAGCCTGTGCTCGCGGCGTGCGAGGCGGCGGGGATCGCGTTTCTGCCGTGGCGGCCGGTCGCTGGAGCGGCGTCAGGCGCGACGGCTGAGATCGGTGCTGTGGCGGCCGAACTCGGCGCCACCCCGGCTCAGGTCGCGCTCGCGTGGCTTCTGGACCACTCACCGGTCATCCTCCCGATTCCGGGCACCGCCCGGATCGACCACCTGGAGGAGAACCTCGCTGCGGCACACCTCCGCCTGACTCCAGCCCATCGCGACCGCCTCGACCGGTTGACCGAACAGATGCGGTGACTTCGGTTTCGGCCGCTTCCCTGGTGGGGCAGCCTTGAGCGGCGTCAGAGCACTCGGCGCGGCGTACAGCCCATTGGCGTAAGGCGGATCGATTCGTCAGCCCTCGTACCGGTGATGCGGCAGATCAGGAGACGCCCGATGGGAAGTGGCGGGGTGGAATGGAAACTCCCCACACAAAGAAGGTGCTCATGCCTCTTCGTCACGTGCTCGGTGCCGCTGCCGGTGCCCTCGTGCTCGCGATTTCCCTGCCTGGTTCCGCCAGTGCCGCTCAGGGAGAATTCACCTACGTCTACAACGACTCCAGCGGAACCCCGCAGGCCGGCCAACTCACCGACCCGCCGAGCGGTGTGTGCCTCACCCTCCCCGAGGTCGCGTCCGACTGGACGACGCCCGCGCACACGCCGAGGAACTTCACCGGCTCGACCGCGACGGTCTTCGCCGGCACCGACTGCTCGGGGCCGTACTTCAGCCTGCGCCCCCATGTCGGCCATGCCTCCGAGCGTCTGAAGGTGCGTTCGGTCGTCTTCTCCTAACCAGTTTTCCGCCGCCCCGGTACGAGCCGATCCGAGCCCGTACCGGGGCGGAGCCCCACCCGCGGGCGGTTAACGGGCGTCGAGCTGACGCGCAGCTGACCCGACAGCTTGCAGGTGGCGGGCCAGGGCCGCTGCGGCGAGGAGTGCGACCAGCGTGCACACACCCAGCCACCCGACATACGTATAGGCGCGGGCCGCGATCCAGGAACCCGCACCGCCGCCGACGTACGCGCAGGTCATGTAGGCGGTGTTGAGTCTGCTGCGGACCTCGGCGCGCAGTGCGTAGATCCGTACCTGGTTGGCGACCATGCCGGACTGCATGCCGACATCGAGCAGCAAGGTGCCCAGCACCAAGGCCGCCAGGCCCAGCGCACCGCCGAGGCTGCCGAAGGCGAGGACGACGGCCGAGGCGATGACGCCAAGCATGCAGACGAGGTTGACCGCGTCGGGTCCCAAGCGGTCCACCTGGCGTCCCGCGAGAGGTGTGCAGACCATGGTCCCGGCGTTGACCAGGGCGAGGGCCCCGACCGCCTGTGCACCCATGCCGTACGCCGGGCCGGTGAGCAGGAGTGCGACGTTGGTCCAGACGGCGGAGAAACCGGCGAACACCGTGGCTTGGTAGAAGCAGGAGCGACGCAGGTCGGGTTCGGTGCGCAGCAGGCGCAACGACTCTGCCAGCAGGGCCGGATAGCGCTGCCTCGACGGCGGGGACGTCGTCGGCAGTGCGCGCGCCAGCAGCGTCGCGATGATCACGGTGAGTGCCGCCGCCATCAGGTAGGGGGCCCGCCAACCCAGCCACTCGCCCATCGTCCCGCCGAGTGCGCGAGAGAGCAGCATGCCGCCGATGGAGCCGCTCAGCAGCATGCCGTTGACCACGCCGCGGCGGTCTTCGGCCACCAGGCCGGCCGCCATCGGGCCGACGATGGGGGCGATCACCGTGGCAAGGCCGATGAGGGCGCTCGCGCCGATCAGGGGCGGAAGCGCCGACGCGGTGCTCGCGGCGAGCAGTCCCAGGCCGGTGAGGCCGAGCAGAGTGACGATCAACGGGCGGGGCGGGATCCGGTCACCGAGCGGCACCAGCAGGAAGATCCCCGCCGCGTATCCGAACTGCACCGCGGTCACCACCAGGGCGGCCGAGTCGGGGGACACTCGCAGTCCGGTGGCGACCAACGGGCTGATGGCCTGGGGGAAGTAGACGTTGCCCACGGCCACGCCGCAGGTGAGGGCCAGGAGCAGGATCGGCCAGCGGCTGACCGGAGACGTGGGGCGCTCCAGGGCGCCGGTGCCGGTCACGTCAGTCGACCGGGCCGCCGGCCACGTAGAGCACTTGGCCGGAGACGAACCCCGCATCGGGGCTCACCAGGTACGACGCGGTGTGCGCGATGTCCCCGGGCCGACCGACCCTGCGGACCGGGATGGACTGGGCCGCGTTGCGCTGGAAGTCGGCGAAGTCGAGGCCGAGTCTGCGGGCGGACGCTCTGGTCATGTCGCTCACGACGAAGCGGGGCGCGATGGCGTTGGCGGTGATGCCGCGCGGTCCGAGTTCGAGGGCCAGGGTCTTGGTGAAGCCGATCAGACCGGCCTTCGCGCTGGCATAGCCGACCCGGCCGGCGTCGCCGACCGCCGAGATGCTCGAGATGTTGACGATGCGACCCCACCCGGCGTCGATCATGTGCCGGCCTA
>NZ_JBOHCV010000172.1:0-4461 GCF_050698815.1 Streptomyces sp. | reverse complement strand
CTTCCACGGACTGCTGATACAGACCCTGCTCGCGCCCGACCTCGCGATCGAGGGTGAGCGGATGCACCGCGCCCAGGTCCGCCTGCGCGGAGTGCTGCCGGAGGCATGACGGCTCCCTCAGGGCGCGCTGAGTGCGTCGAAGGCCTTCATGAAGAAGTCGTCGGTGCCGAAGTTCACGGATTTCAGGGCGCTATGGAGCGGAGCACCGCCCGCATGCTCCGCCGAGGCGCGACACGTGTGTGCCCTGGCTCGGCCTGAATCGGTGGCCGAGACTCAGTCGGGGCATTCTCCACTCTCATCGGTAGCCGATGCCTTGTTGCACAGGGTCTGACTTAGTTATCGGAATTCCGCGACGGAGGATTGGCGAAGCGGGACACCAGGTCTTGGGCCAGTTTTTGCTGCTGACTTCCGTGTGCCGATTCCGTGGATGTGATTGCTGTCGTCAGCACTGTGTTGACGGGGGCCTCGGGGCGGAGCCGCACCGGAGTGCAGGTGACGTCGAATCGCTCGAACAGGTCGGTGTCATGAGAACGGATGATCACGCTTCGAAGCTCGGTGACCTCCGCTTCCCGCAATGCCCGGTCCGCTGTGTCGAAGACGCCGGCATCCTTGAGGGAAGGGTATGCCTCCCGACCCGGTGTCAGCTGGTCAGCAGGGCCGAAGGCGCTCCCTTGGCGGGCGTTGGCGAAGCGCAGCATGTGCTCCGACCCCTGGGTGAGCATCATCGGGAAAGGCGCGCGGTCGAAGACCGCGAACAGTTCCTCCTGCTGGGCGAGAACACTGTCCCGCAGTTGGAACTCGGGCTTCAATGTCTCGGCCAGGAACTGCATTTCCGACTTTTGTTTCTCGGTCCATCGGTGGGGGCGAACGTCGGCGACGGTCACGGTACCGATGATCAAGCCGGTGTTGTCCCGCAGGGGCGTGCCGAGGTACGCGCGAATGTTCAGCGCCTCGACGACGGGATTGTTCCGGTAATGGCGACTGGCCAGTACGTCTTCGATGGCCAACTGGGCTTTCTGGCGGACGACATGGGGGCAGAACCCGACGTCGAGGGACGCGTCGCGGGCCTCGGGTGCCGGCGGGAGGTCGCCGATCCCGAAGGGGATGCCTGCCTGTGGGTGCTGCTTCTCGTCCGACGCCGGGAAGCACATGCCGCGAAACATCTGCTGCCCGCCGATGAAGTTGACCATGGCGATGGGGGCGTCGGCGAGGCTGCTCGCAAGCGTGGCGATCCGGTCGAACTTCTCCTCGGGCTCAGGGGAGTTGAGGCCAAGGCGTTGCAGCCGGCGCAAGCGCTGCTCATCCGCGAGCTGTGTCTCGTTGGAGGTTGTGGAGTCCATGGCCGCACATGAAACCAGACCTGGCGCGTACTGTCCTGGCGCACTTCGTACGAATGGCGATCGCGGACCTGTCATCCACGCGTTCGGGAGGCGCTGCTGCGCCGACAGGTGCCTGCGAGGACAACTGCCGTCCACCTCTTGCTGGTTCGCGTGGCGGTCGCTTCCCGTCAATCTTGAAACGTACCCCGTTCGGTTTGCGAAAAATTTGCGGCTGCGAGGCCGAGAAACGGTGAAGAAAGTCAAGTCGCATACCGGGCATACGGCTATCAAGTGTCTGTCCCTGGCGCCTCTCCTGTGACTTACCGCCCAGTACGTCACGGTAGAAACGGCAGGAACGCATCAAGTTCGAGCCATGGTGGAAGGCTGATGGGCGAGTGGGAGGATCATCTTCCGGGCGGGTGCGAGGCATCATCATCGCGCGTCACACAGGCATGGGAGGGGCGGTAGTGAGGCGAACGACAACGGAGGATGACGCACGGTCGGTGGCTGTCATCGGCATGGCCTGCAGGTTTCCCGGGGCCGCAGATCCGGACCAACTCTGGGAACTGCTGCGAAGCGGTCATGACGCCACAAGCGAGACTCCCGCAGAGCGTTATGACGTCGATGCGCTGTACTCCGCACATTCGGCGCCAGGGACGATCATCAGCCGTCGCGCCGGCTACCTGGACTCCATCGCCGAATTCGACGCGGAGTTCTTCGGCATGTCGCCCATCGAGGCAGCGGACCTCGACCCCCAGCAGAGGCTGCTGCTGATGACGGCCTGGGAGGCGCTGGAAGACGCCGGCCAGCTGCCCGAGGAGCTCGAGGGCAGCCGGAGCGGCGTCTACGTGGGCAACACCCGCGCAGACTTCCTGGAACTTCAGTTCCGGCAGGGGCTGCGAACCGTCACAGCGTCACAGCTGAACAATTTCCGGGGGCTGCTGCCGGCCCGGCTGTCCTACCAACTCGACCTGCGCGGTCCCAGCGTGCTGATCGACACCGCCTGCTCGTCCTCACTGGGGGCCGTCCATACGGCTGTTCAGAGCATCCGAGCGGGGGAGATTCCGCTGGCCCTGGTCGCAGGTGTGAACATCGCGCTCCGCCCGGACGAAGCCGTCATGATGACGCAGGCCGGAACCCTCGCGCATGACGGACGCAGCAAATTCGCCGACGCAGAAGCCGACGGCTTCGCGCCGAGCGACGCCGTGGGGGTCGTCATTCTCAAACCGCTCCTCGCTGCCAGGGCCGACGGCGACCGCATACGGGCGGTGATTCAGGGAAGCGCGGTCAGCAACAACGGCCGCACCAGCGATTCGCTGCTCGCGCCTTCCATTGAGGGGCAGACCCAGGTACTCAGGTGGGCGTACGAGGACGCGGGGGTGGCCCCCTCCGAGGTGGGCTACGTCGAAGCGCACGGGTCCGGCTCCCCCCTGCTCGACCAGGCGGAGTTCGCCTCCTTGGGGGAGATCATCGGTGAGGACCGGCCGGCCGACAGGCCGTGCTATGTCGGCTCGGTCAAGGCCAACATCGGTTACGCGGAGGGAGCCGGCGGCATCGCCGGGCTGATCAAAACCGTTCTGTGCCTGGAACACCGTCAGATACCGCGCAGCCTGCACCTGACCACCCCCAGTCCGTTCATCGACTGGGACAAGTTGCCCCTTGTGGTGCCCACAGCCCTGCAGGATTTCCCTGACCGCGGCCGGCCGGCCATCGCGGGGGTCACCGGCCAGGGAGCCTCGTGTCTGAACGCGCACGTGGTGCTCCGTGAAGGCGAACCGTCCCCCGCGGACCTGATCCCGGCGGAGCCGGACGCCGGCGCCGCGCATCTGCTGCCGCTGTCCGCCCGTACCCCCGCGGCACTCCAAGCCCTGGCTCGCGCCTACATC
This sequence comes from Streptomyces sp., assembly GCF_050698815.1. Classification (GTDB taxonomy): domain Bacteria; phylum Actinomycetota; class Actinomycetes; order Streptomycetales; family Streptomycetaceae; genus Streptomyces. Next base: position 1,256 of record NZ_JBOHCV010000172.1, on the reverse strand, counting down.
GACTACCTCGCCCCCGGGGGCAAGGGTTCGCCGCTCGCGCTGCGGGACATCTGCTACAGCGCGGCCATCCACCGCCAGCATCATCCGTACCGGATGGCGGTCACCGGGGCCTCGCACGAAGACATGATCACCGCGCTGCGCGGTGAAGAGACGCGCACAGCCCCTGAGCCGGCGCTCTCGGCTGCCGCCGAGGAGTACCACCGCGGTCAACCGGTACGGTGGGACGCCCTGTTCGGCCGCGGCTGCCGCTTCGTGCCGCTGCCGGGCTACCCCTGGCAGACTCAGCGTTACTGGCCGGGCGAGCATCCAGGCGAGGAGTCCGGGGACGACCTGACCGCTGCGCTCCTGGCCGAGCATGCCCGTGCTTCCTCCGAGTACGGGGACAGCTCTCTGCTCTCGGACATCGGCATCGACTCGCTGGCACGAATCGAGATCATCGCGAAACTGGCGCAAGAACACCGCTACCAGATCGATGCCGAGGAGCTGGCATCTCTGCACACAGTGGGTCAACTGCGCACGCTGCTCCAGCGGTTGGAGGCCCAGACCGTATGAGTGGTCACCATCAGAACCTCTACGAGCAGTTCGCCTCCGCAGCCGACCGCCACAGCGAGCAGACCGCACTGGAAGTGGGCGACCAAGCGCTGACCTACCGTCAACTGCGCGACGCAGCCGAAGCGTTAGCTGCTCGGATCGTCACCGCAAGCGACGGTGTCGCGCCCCGCCGTGTCGGGCTTCTCTCCAACCGCTCACTCCTCTCCTACGTCGGCTATCTCGCCGTTCTGCGCACCGGCGCCACGGTCGTCCCGCTCAACCCGGACTACCCGCCCGGTCGCAACGCCGCCATCACCGAGGCGGCGGACATCGAGATCCTCATCACCGAGCCCCACCCCGCCACCGCCGAACTCGACGTCCCCAAGCTGACGTTGAGCCCCGAGCAGGTGACAGTGCCGGCCACCGAGGCGCATACGGCTCTCCCTCCGTGCCCGTCGACCCTGAACGACATCGCCTACATCGTCTTCACATCAGGGTCGACCGGCACCCCCAAGGGCGTACCCGTCCTCCACCGCAACGCCGTGACGTACATCGCTTACGTGTCCTCGCTCTACGACGTGACCCCGGGCAGCCGCTGTTCACAGACCTTCGACCTCAGCTTCGACGGCTCTGTCTACGACCTGTTCGTCACCTGGACCTGCGGGGGCACCCTCGTCGTACCGCAGCGCAGCCAACTGCTGTCCCCGGTCACCTTCGTGAACTCG
>NZ_JBOHCV010000171.1:0-6490 GCF_050698815.1 Streptomyces sp. | reverse complement strand
CAGCGGCAGCGGCGGCGGTACGGGCAACCGCTCGGGTAACCGCGGCGGCCGAGGGCGGCGTACGGGCGGGCCGCGCCCGGCACAGGGCTCGGGCTCGGGCTCGGCGCCGAGGCGGAAGGCGGCCTAGCCCCCGCACGACGCACCGCGGAACACCGTCCGCTGAGGGAGACCCGGATCACGTGTGAGCCAGGTTGGAAGCACGTCTTCCGGGTACCTCAGGGCACTGCACAGCAGCCCGAACAGGACGGTTATGAAGGAGATATCGGTGCGTCAGAAGAACATCTTCGTCATGGGCATGGACGAAGCGAACTTGCAGGTCCTGCGCGAGATACCGGACGCCGCGGAGTACGACTTCCATGCCCTGCTGACGGTCGCCGAGCTTCAGCACGGTGAGGTGTCAGTTCCCGACCTGCTGGAGAAGGCACGCACGAAGCTGGACGCCTTCGACGGGAGCATCGACGCGATCGTCGGTTACTGGGACTTCCCGGTCAGCACCATCGTGCCCATCCTGAACGGCCAGTACGGACTGCGCGGCACCAGTCTGGAGTCGATCGTCAAGTGCGAGCACAAGTACTGGAGCCGGCTGGAACAGCAGAAGGTCATCGAGGAGCACCCGCGCTTCGGTCTCGTCTCCCTGGAGACGGATGACCCGCGGCCGCCCGAGCACATGAAGTTCCCGATGTGGCTCAAGCCGGTCAACTCCTTCTCCTCGGAGCTTGCCTTCGGGGTCAAGAACATGGACGAATTCCAGGCCGCGGTCACCGAGATCAGGGGCGGCATCAGCCGCATCGGGCGGCCGTTCGAGTACGTGCTCGAGCAGCTGGACCTGCCGCCGGAGATCGCCGAGGTCGGCGGCCAGGCATGCCTGGCCGAAGAGGCACTGCAGGGCGTACAGGTCGCCGTCGAGGGCTACGTCTTCGACGGCAAGGTGACCATGTACGGCGTGCTGGACTCCATCGACTACCCCGACAGCTCGTGCTTCCTTCGCCACCAGTACCCCTCGGACCTGCCGGAGCTGGTGCAGCAGCGCATCCTGAGCATTTCGCGGCGCGTGATGACGCAGATCGGGATGGACAACGCCACCTTCAGCATCGAGTACTTCTTCGACGCCGGCACCGGCGACGTGAACCTGCTCGAGATCAACCCGAGGCACTCGCAGTCGCACGCCGAACTGTTCGAGTACGTCGACGGCGTCTCCAACCACCACTGCATGGTCAGCCTCGCGCGCGGCACCGACCCGAACCTGCTTCCCAAGCACGGCCAGTACGCGCTCGCCGCCAAGTGGTACCACCGCTGGTTCACCGACGGACTGGTGCAGCGCACGCCCACCCAGGACGAGATCGCCCAGGTGGAGAAGGACATTCCCGGTGTGAAGATCGAGGTGGTGCCGGGGGAGGACCAGCTGCTCTCCGACAGCCCGGGACAGGACAGCTACAGCTACGAGCTCGCCCACATCTTCGTCGGCGCCGACAGTGAGGCGGAGATGCGCGAGAAGTACGACCGCTGCCTGGCCGCGTTGCCCTTCGAGATCGACGAGCCGTCTGCCGCACGATGAAGGTCTGCCGCACACCGACCCCTTCGAGGGAGGAGGCCGCGCAATGCGCTACGTGACCAACCTGCCGTACAAGACCGAGGAGGAGGAGCACGTCTGGATCCCGGTCTCCGACGGCACCCGGCTGGCGGCCCGCATCTGGCGCCCCAGTTCGTCGGACGAGGAACCGGTGCCCGGGTTGCTGGAGTACATCCCGTACCGCAAGCGCGACCTCACCGCCGTACGCGACTCCATGCACCACCCCTACCTCGCCGGGCACGGCTACGCCTGCGTACGCGTCGATCTGCGCGGCACCGGCGAATCCGAGGGCGTACTCACCGACGAGTACCTGGAGCAGGAGCAGTCCGACGCCGAGGACGTGCTCGAATGGATCGCCGCCCAGCCGTGGTGCAACGGCCGGAACGGCATGATGGGCATCTCCTGGGGCGCCTTCAGCGCGCTCCAGGTGGCGGCCCGCCGCCCGGCGAGCCTGCAGGCCATCGCCATCGCGTCCTTCACCGACGACCGGTACGCCGATGACATGCACTACATGGGCGGCTGCCTGCTGTCGGACAACCTGGCCGAGGCGGGCACCATGTTCGCCTACGCCACGCTGCCGCCGGACCCGGCGCTGGTCGGTGAGCGCTGGCGGGCGATGTGGCTCGAGCGGCTGGAGAACTCCCGCCCGTGGGCGCTGGAATGGCTTCGCCACCAGCGCCGTGACGCGTACTGGCGGCACGCCTCGGTGTGCGAGAACTACCAGGGTGTGCAGTGTCCGGTGCTCGCCTCCAGCGGCTGGGCGGACGGGTACTCCAACGCCGTCACCCGGCTGCTGGGCAATCTCGAGGTGCCGCGCAAGGGCCTGATCGGTCCCTGGTCGCACAAGTTCCCGCACCTCGGGGAGCCAGGCCCCGCCATCGGCTATCTCCAGGAGCTGGTCCGCTGGTGGGACCACTGGCTCAAGGACGCCGACAACGGGGCGATGGAGGGCCCCATGCTGCGGACCTGGATGCAGGAGAGCGTGCCGCCGTCCACCTCCTACGAGGAGCGGCCGGGGCGCTGGGTGAGCGAGCCTTCCTGGCCGTCGCCGAACATCTCGCCGCGGGTGCATCCCTTGAGCAGGCACCGCGTCGGTGAGCCCGGCGAGAGCGTCGAGCCGGGGGAGGACGCCGAGCTGACGGTGCAGTCGCCGCTGTCGGTCGGCCAGTTCGCCGGCAAGTGGGCCTCCTACAACGCGCCGCCCGACCTGCCCTACGACCAGCGGGAGGAGGATGGCGGTTCGCTGGTCTTCGACACCGAGACTCTCACCGAACGGGTGGAGATCCTCGGCTCGCCGACCGTGGAGCTGGAGTTCTCGGTGAGCGAGCCCGTCGCGATGGTGGCGGCGCGGCTGTCCGACGTCGCGCCGGACGGTGCGACGACCCGGGTCAGCTACGGCCTGCTCAACCTCACCCGGCGGGAGTCCGGCGGCGATCCGGAAGTGCTCGAGCCGGGCCGCCGCTACCGGGCCACGGTGCATCTCAACGGCGTGGGGCAGGCGTTCCCGCCGGGTCACCGCATCCGGCTCTCGCTCTCGACGTCGTACTGGCCGCTGGCCTGGCCGCCGCCCAAGCCCGTACTGCTGAGCGTGTACGCGGGCGCCACCACGCTGACGCTGCCGGTGCGGCCGCCCTCCGAGGCGGACGAGATGCGTACGCGCGCCTTCGAGGAGCCCGAGGGCACGCCGCCGCTGGAGACCACTCAGCTCACGCCCATCGAATCGCGCTGGGAGGTCAAGCGCGACCTCGTCAACTACAACTCGGCCCTGGAGATCGTCAAGGACCGGGGAACGTCACGCATCGAGGACATCAACCTCGACGTGGGCCGCCGCGCCTACGAGCGCTACGACTCGGTCGCCGACGACTTCGAGTCGGTGCGCGGGGAGTCGGCGTGGACGATGACGTTCGCGCGTGACGAGTGGAAGGTACGGACGGAGACCCGCACCGTGCTGCGCTCCACCGGGAACGAGTTCGTCCTGGACGCAACGCTCGACGGCTACGAGGGAGACCGGAGAGTCTTCTCCCGCACCTGGAACGAGCGCGTCCCGCGCGACCACGTCTAGGGCGGCCGCTCGGACGGGCGCCGGACTGCGGTCAGCAGCCGAGGACCCGGCCGGTGCGTGCAGCCGGCACGCACCGGCCGGTGAACTCCGGTCGTGACCGGCCCGTCCGTGACGCCCGGGACGAGGCCGCCTCTCCTCAGCGCGGACGGGCGCCGGGCGACACGTACACGCGGTAGCCCGGCATCAGGTGCAGCCGGGCCGAGGGCCAGTCTCGAGCCCAGGAGGGCGTGGCGTGCCCGCGCCCCACGGAGACGGCCATCGGCCGGCCCTGGCGCGCGAACTCCCCCAGACCCGCGGTGCTGATGCTGGTGTCATGGCCGTGGGACTGGCGTGCGGTGCAGCCGGCGTAGTGGCTCATCGGCACGGCGTAGGCGCCGGTGAGGACGCACGGTGGTCGCAGCCCGAGCCGCTGCAACTGGTCCGCCCCCTCGGTCAGCTGCGCCGTCATGCGGTGATTGTTCTGCACTGCCGTGCCCAGCACCTGGTACTGCACGAACAGGTGACTGCCCAGCAGCAGTGCCGGCAGCAGCACCAGGACGAGGGGGCGGCGTCCGTGCCGTCTGCGGGCGGCGAATGCGCGCCGGACGCACTCGGCGACCGGGAGGGCGAGCAGCGCGTAGCCGGGCAGCAGGAAGCGCGGCGCCGCGTACCCCATCAGGAACAGGTAGGGCAGGGCGAGCACCACCGCGGTCACGGCGGGCAGCACGGCGGCGTCCTTGCGCCCCGCACGGACCGCCACCGAGATGCCGCTCGCGGCCAGCAGCGGCAGCGCAAACCACCACAGCCCGGTGTGCGGCTCCTCCCACGGCAGTGCGCAGGGCCGGCACAGGCTCCGGCCCTGCAGGCTGCGTACGTGATCCCCGATCGCCACGTTCCAGCCCATGCCGCCCTGGATGTCGCTGGCGCGGTGCAGCCGCGAGAGGAGCCCCCCGTACGACGCGTACGCCTCGAGGATCCACGGGGCGGCGCCGAACAGTGCTCCGGCCGTCAGCGCCACCAGCACGGGCCGCAGTACGGCCGGGCGGCGCCAGGCCCGTACCAGCAGGGCGGCACCGCCCAGGGCCAGCACCAGCCAGACCGCGTCAGGCGGCCGCATCAGCGCCACGACGGCCACACAGATCCCGAGCCCCACCCGCGCGGCGCGGTCGGCGGGGGAGCGCGCGACGCGCAGGAAGCAGCCCACCGCGGCCAGCGAGCCGAAGGCGCACCACAGGTTCGGCATGGCCTGCGGGCCGTAGAAGAGACTGATCCACAGGGTGCCGAACAGCGCGCCGGCCCAGGCGAGCACGGAGACCGGCAGCAGCTTGCGCCAGACCCACAGCGCGGCCAGCAGCCCCGCCCCGGACAGCAGGGCCAGGAAGACGCGCAGCGCGGTCGTGGAGGAGGTCGCGGCGGTCACCGGCGCCACCAGGTAGGAGATGCCGCGGGCGCGGGGCGCACTGAAGAACGCTGTCGGGGCGTTCCGGTCGACCTGGCTCACGTAGACCGTCTCGTCCCAGCCGAGCCCGGTGCCGGGCAGCACGAGGAGGAGCTGCACCAGGGTGTAGAGCGCGGCGACCGCCCCGAGCCGGAGCAGCGGACGGCCGGCGGGCTCGGTCCCGTACGCGGACAGGCGTTTGAGGCGTGCGGTGTCGGGCGCGTTCCGAGCCGCAGGCAGCACGTACATGGCCGAACCTCGTCCCGCTCAGGAAACCGGCAGAGTGCTCTATGCGTAACACCCGTTATGCCGGTTTTGCGGTAATGAGTGACCGGGGTGCGCCCGGGTCGGGTGACGTTCGGGCGCGCCGCATACGATCTGCGGTATGCGTTCTTCCGTTTCCGCCGCCCGGATAGCGGTGATCGGCGGCGGCGCGATCGGCGGGCTCACCGCCGCCTTCGCGCACGAGGCCGGTCACCACGTCACCCTCTGCCTCCGCACACCGGTCGACGAGCTGACTGTGCGGACCAATGGTGAACTCCTCCGCGCCGACCCGCGGTTCGTCACCCGGCCCGCGGACGTGGCGCCCGTCGACTGGGTGTTCCTGACCACCAAGGCCCAGGACACCGGCGGCGCCTCCGACTGGCTGCGTGCCCTGTGCGGCCCGCACACCGCCGTCGCCGTCATACAGAACGGCGTGGACCACGTGGAACGTGTCGCCCCGCTGCTGCCGTCCGGCACGGACATCCTGCCCACCCTCGCCTACATGGCCGTCGAGCGGGTCGCGCCCGGCCGGATAGTGCACCACACGGCCGACGAACTGCACGTCCCCGAGGGACCGTTGGCGGACCGCTTCGGGGCGCTTCTCGCCGACAGCCGGCTCTCCGTCCGCCCTGTCGCCGATTTCCGTACGGCCGCCTGGCGGAAGCTGTTCACCAACGCGGCGGCCAATCCGCTCACCGCGCTGCTCCAGCAGCGCATGCACATCCTGCGGGACCCGGAGATGAAGCAGCTCGCGGAGGAGATCCTGGCCGAAGCGCTCGCCGTGGCCCGTGCGGAGGGAGCCCAGGCCGGGGAGGCGGATGTGCGCCGCGCGCTGCGGGCGAACGCGGCGGTGCCGCCGGACGGCGGCACGTCCATGCTCTACGACCGGCTGGCGGGCCGCCCCCTCGAGCACGAGCACATCACGGGCGCCGTGGTGCGCGGCGCCGAGCGGCACGGCATCGACGTGCCGCTCAACCGCATGCTGCTGACGCTGCTGCGTGCCGCCGACCGCGGCCAGGACGCCGGCCGCGGCGCCAGCCTTGGTGACGGCTGAGCAGACGGCTGAGGCGCCGGCTCAGGAGGCGGGCCGGGCTCAGCTCGGACCGCGCAGGCGTTCCAGCTCCCGCCGGTCCCGCTTCGTCGGGCGGCCCGTGCCACGGTCCCGGCGGCCGGCCGG
>NZ_JBOHCV010000170.1:0-10310 GCF_050698815.1 Streptomyces sp. | reverse complement strand
TCTCCCGGTCAAGCGCCTCGAAGAACCTCGCCTTCAACCCCTCAAAATCCACGATCCCCGCAACTCCCTGAAGCTCAGGGTGTTGCGGGGATCGCTAGAGCCCGCCTGTACCGGGGGCCGTTCGCCGCACTGTCCGTCTGTTTCCGCTGCTTGCCGCCCGTGTGCCGCTCAGCCCTGCCAGCTGTGCGGGGCCCGGAAGCCGCGGGCGCGCTCCAGCCGGCGCCAGCCCGCCTTGCCCTCGCGGGCACGGGCTGCCGGAATCTCCCCATGCCGCGCGGACGCGGCGGCACGGGCCAGCAACAGGGCTGTGACTGCGGCCAGTTCCTCGTCGTTGGCCTGCCCCTTCTCGACCCGCACGAGACGGGTGTCGACGGCGGGGACGGGCGCTGCGGTGCCGGTGCTGTTCATCGACGTTTCTCTTCCCTTACTGCGGCGGATTGCCGTGCTTGCGGGACGGCAGGTCGGCGTGCTTGGTGCGGAGCATCTGGAGCGAGCGGATGAGGACTTCGCGGGTCTCGGCGGGGTCGATGACGTCGTCGACCAGGCCGCGCTCGGCGGCGTAGTACGGATGCATCAGCTCGGCCTTGTACTCCTTGACCATCCGCGCCCGCATCGCCTCCGGGTCGTCGGCGCCGCTGATCTGCCGCCGGAAGATCACGTTGGCCGCGCCCTCCGCGCCCATCACCGCGATCTCGTTCGTCGGCCAGGCGAAGGTCAGGTCGGCACCGATGGACTGGGAATCCATCACGATGTACGCGCCGCCGTAGGCCTTGCGCAGCACCACCGAGATCCGCGGGACCGTCGCGTTGCAGTACGCGTACAGCAGCTTCGCGCCGTGCCGGATGATCCCGCCGTGCTCCTGGTCGACCCCGGGCAGGAAGCCCGGCACGTCCAGCAGCGTGAGGATGGGGATGTTGAAGGCGTCACACATCTGCACGAAGCGGGCGGCCTTCTCGGACGCCTCGATGTCCAGCACCCCGGCCAGGGACTGCGGCTGGTTGGCGACGATGCCCACCACCTGACCGTCCATCCGCGCCAGGCACACGATGATGTTGGTCGCCCACCGCTCGTGGATCTCCAGGAGGTCGCCGTCGTCGACGATCTCCTCGATCACCTTCCGCATGTCGTACGGGCGGTTGCCGTCCGCCGGAACCAGATCCAGCAGTGCCTCACCGCGCCGGTCGGCCGGGTCGCTCGCGTCCTCGGCCGGCGGGTTCTCCCGGTTGTTGGACGGCAGCAGCGAGAGCAGGTAGCGCACCTCCTCCAGGCACGACTGCTCGTCGTCGTAGGCGAAGTGCGAGACTCCCGAGGTCGCGGCGTGCACATCCGCGCCGCCCAGCCCGTTCTGGGACACCTTGGCGCCGGTCACAGCCTGCACCACATCGGGTCCGGTGATGAACATCTGCGAGGTGTCGCGGACCATGAACACGAAGTCGGTCAGCGCCGGCGAATAGGCCGCCCCGCCCGCGCACGGGCCGAGCATCACCGAGATCTGCGGGATCACTCCCGAGGCCCGGGTGTTGCGCTGGAAGATGCCGCCGTATCCGGCCAGTGCCGAGACGCCCTCCTGGATACGGGCCCCCGCCCCGTCGTTCAGCGAGACCAGGGGCGCCCCCGCGGAGATCGCCATGTCCATGATCTTGTGGATCTTCGTGGCGTGCGCCTCCCCCAGCGCACCGCCGAAGATGCGGAAGTCGTGCGCGTAGACGAACACCGTCCGTCCGTGCACCAGCCCCCAGCCGGTGACCACCCCGTCGGTGTACGGCTTCTTCTCCTCCAGGCCGAAGCCGACCGCCCGGTGCCGCCGCAGCGGTTCCACCTCACGGAAGGTCCCCTCGTCCAGGAGCAGGTCGATGCGCTCCCGTACGGTCAGCTTCCCCTTGGCGTGCTGTGCCTGCGTCGCCCGCTCACTCGGACCCTGCAGGGCACGTTCACGCATGGCGCGCAGCTCCGCGACCCGCCCACGGGCGTCCTGCGCCTGGGGCTCTGCGGACTCGGGCTCGGTCACGGTCTCCTCGGTCTGGTGCGACGGCTGGGACGGATCGGTCATGTATAGACCCTACGAAACGCCAGGCCGATTCCTCGTCGTCAGATCCGGACAGTGTCCGGGCCCGATTCATGGCTGCGCTGGACAGAACCCCACCCCTGGACCACTGCCGATCAGGGAAACCCCTACATCCACGGCGTAGGGGGCTGTGGGAATCCCACAGCCCCCTATCGGTGAACCGTCAGCCGCAGCTCAGCGCACCCGTACGGTGCGGCTCAGCGTGGCACCGTCCGTGCCCGGGGTCACCCGCGGCCGCAACCAGCGCTATTCCAGCCGTTGCCGGCCTCGTCATACGCGATCCGTTCCGAGGACATCGCCAGGCCGGCGCACCGGACCGGCCGTCGGTGAACCGCCCGCGCCATGGCCGGAAAAAGCCGGTCCCCCACCGGTTCGCTTCGCCCTACTCGTGGGGCTCCACGCCGGCTCGCAGCAGACCGAAGGTGTAGGCGTCGTCCAGGGCCTGCCAGGAGGCGGCGATGATGTTGCCCGCGACACCCACCGTCGACCACTCCGCGCCGCCATCGCTCATCGAGACCAGCACCCGGGTCGTGGAGTCGGTGCCGTGCGCGCCTTCCAGGATGCGCACCTTGTAGTCGACCAGGGAGAGCCTGGCCAGCTCCGGGTGCAGCCGCTCCAGCCCGCTGCGCAGTGCGCGGTCCAGGGCGTTGACCGGGCCGTTGCCCTCGGCGGTGGCGACGATGCGCTCGCCCTTGGCCCAGAGCTTGACCGTGGCCTCGTTGGCCTGGTCGCCGTCGGGCCGCTCTTCGACGATGGTGCGCCACGACTCCAGCCGGAAGAAACGCCGCGCCCGGCCGTGCGCCTCGTCGCGGAGCAGCAGTTCGAAGGAGGCGTCGGCGGCCTCGTAGGTGTAGCCCCGCAGCTCCTGCTCCTTGACCCGCTCCACGATCCGGCCGACCAGTTCGCGGTCGCCCTCGAGGTCGTAGCCGAGTTCCTTGCCCTTCAGCTCCACCGAGGCGCGGCCGGCCATGTCGGAGACGAGCATCCGCATGGAGTTGCCGACCAGTTCCGGGTCGATGTGCTGGTACAGGTCGGGGTCGATCTTGATCGCGGAGGCGTGCAGCCCAGCCTTGTGCGCGAAGGCCGAGGTGCCGACGTAGGGCTGGTGGGTGGAGGGGGTGAGGTTGACGACCTCGGCGACGGCGTGCGAGATGCGGGTCATCTCCGCCAGCGCCCCCTCGGGCAGCACCCGCTTGCCGTACTTGAGCTCGAGGGCCGCGGTGACCGGGAAGAGGTTGGCGTTGCCCACCCGCTCCCCGTAGCCGTTGGCGGTGCACTGGACGTGGGTGGCGCCCGCGTCCACCGCGGCCAGGGTGTTGGCGACGGCGCAGCCGGTGTCGTCCTGGGTGTGGATGCCCAGGCGCGCGCCCGTGTCGGCCAGGACGGTACGGACGACGGCGCGGATCTGGGCCGGGAGCATCCCGCCGTTGGTGTCGCAGAGCACCACCACCTCCGCGCCGGCCTCGTGGGCGGCGCTGACGACCTGCCGCGCGTAGCGGGCGTTGGCGTGGTAGCCGTCGAAGAAGTGCTCGCAGTCGACGAAGACCCGGCGGCCCTGCTCACGCAGGTACGTCACGGTGTCCCGGACCATCGCCAGGTTCTCTTCGAGCGTGGTGCGCAGGGCCAGCTCGACATGCCGGTCGTGCGACTTGGCGACGATGGTCACGACCGGGGCACCGGCCTCGACGAGTGCCTTGACCTGCGGGTCGTCCGCCGCCCGTACGCCTGCCTTGCGGGTGGAGCCGAAGGCGACGAGCTGGGCGTGCCGGAAGTCGATCTCCTTGCGGGCACGGTCGAAGAACTCGGTGTCGCGCGGGTTGGCGCCCGGCCAGCCGCCCTCGATGAAGCCGACGCCGAACTCGTCGAGGTGGCGGGCGATGGTCAGCTTGTCGGCGACGGTGAGGTTGATGCCCTCGCGCTGGGCGCCGTCGCGCAACGTGGTGTCGAAGACGTGGAAATTGTCGTCCGGGGCGTCGGTGGTCATGGTGGCTGTGGCTCCTGCGAGAAGAAGGGAGATCCGGAATGCCTGGCTCCACTTGTCCTCCATCATCCCTCGCGCCCTCGCCCCCGGCTGTGATGGGCCGGAAAACGAAAAAACCCCTCGCGGGTGCGAGAGGTCTGCGCGCGGGTCTGGGACACGGTGGCCGCTGCCGCACAGGTCTGTCTGCGGCAGTCGGTCACTGAGGACCGGCGCGCCTGCTGCCGATAATCATGGCGAACGAGGACACAACAGGATTCTGGCACAGACCACTCTGTGCCGGTACGGCGTCTCACCATCCGGGCACGGGGCGCGCCACCGCGCGGGTACGGCCCGTGCGCGGTGCGCGAGCATCGGTTCCGAGCAGCCTCGGCGCGGCGTCAGAGCCGACGTCCTCCGGATGCCGGAACAGCCGGTGCACGAACGGCGAGTGCGGCCCGACCGGCCGCCGCATCGTGTCCCCGACACGGACGACTAGCTGTACACGTCAACTCCCTGGCTCGACATCGCGCCAGAACGCATCGACTCGGTTGTTCCATTCGTCCGGTACTTCCTGGAAGGGCTGGTGGGCTTCCTCTTCCATGATTTCGAACCAGGCGTGGGGGATCCGTTCGGCCACTGCGCGTCCGAGCGGCGGCCGCGCGGTCGTGTCGCGGCCTCCTGCGAGGACGAGCGTCGGTGCGGCGATTTCCGGCAGGCGGTCGGCCGTGTCATGGCCGATGAACGCGTCGAGGAACCGCTGCACGTCCATGGCCGATTGCTTGTGGGGGAAGGCGAGTACTTCCTCGATGAACTGGTCGACGGTCCCGTCGTTGTGTGCTCGTGGCGTGTAGATGTCGAGGTAGAAGCCTTCGAGAAATTCCCGCTCGCTCGGAGCGACCTCCACCAGCCAGCGGATGAAGAGCAGCCACGAGCGAAAGTAGGGGTCCATCACTGTCCACGTGCTCTGCAGCACGAGGCTGCGCACGAGCTCGGGGTGACGAAGCGCCAGCTCCTGGGCGATGACGCTGCCGCCTGAGAAACCCGCCACGTGCGCGGAGGGAACGTCGAGGGCCCGGAGGACCTCGGCCGCGTCGTCGGCCATCATCTCCACGGAGACGGGATCGTCTGGCATTGCCGTCCGACCGGCTCCCCGGTTGTCGAAGGCGATCAGACGGTAGCGGTCCGAGAGTCCATCGAATTGGAACCGCCAGGACTCGACGGTGTCGCCCAGACCGCCGATGAGTAGGATATCCGGTCCTTGACCGGCCTGCTCGGTCCAGATGTCGAGGTCACCGGCGCGGACGTGCTCACCCATGCCTAGGTCTCTCCCGCCGGGCCGTGCCAGCTGTCCACGTGCGGCGCGTAGCGGGCGTTCCGGGTGATCGAGTAGTGCCAGCCCGTCTTCCCGCGCAGTGCCTCGGTCTCGGCGGTCGTCGTCGGCTTGAAACTCACCACGCCTCCTCGACACCTCGCCTGAAAGTCACTCCATCGTCACCCGGCAGCCGGCGGTCGCAACCTGGAGAGCGAGATCACGATCCGTCGGGGAGGGCTCACTGCAAGTTGCCGGCCATGCCTGTTCGTGACCAGGACGGGCAGGGTGCTCAGCTGCCGTTGGGAAAGGGTGGGACCCGGTGCTCGCTGGCATGGAGGCATGGGCATGCTCGAGAGGGACTCGCCCCCATCAACCCGACGGCTCTCGGACCGGATCGGCCATCCACGAGGCCGAGCACATCGCCGGCCCGCCCGGCGCGGCGCGCTCACCGCGCGGGTGCGGCGGTGAGCGGTGGCGGGTACGGACGCGACGCCCGTACCCGCAGCGTCCGTACTGTCAGGACACCGCGTGCATCCAGCCGTGCTTGTCCGCGGCCCGCCCGGTCTGCACCGCGAGCAGCGCCTCGCGCAGCTTCATCGTGATCTCGCCGGGCTGCCCGTCGGCGACCCGCCACGAGCCGTGCGCGGACTTCGCCTCGCCGACCGGGGTGATCACGGCGGCGGTACCGCACGCGAAGACCTCGGTGATGGTGCCGTCGGCGTTGCCCTCCCGCCAGTCGTCGACGGAGAGCCGGCCCTCCTCCGTCCCGTACCCCAGGTCGGCGGCGATGGCGAGCAGCGAGTCACGGGTGATGCCGGGCAGCAGGGTGCCGGTCAGCGCGGGCGTGACGATCTTCGCGTCCCGGCCGCTGCCGCGGACGAAGTAGAGGTTCATGCCGCCCATCTCCTCGATGTAGCGGTGCTCCACCGAGTCCAGCCAGACGACCTGGTCACAGCCTTGTTCCGCGGCCTGGGCCTGCGCGACCAGCGAAGCGGCGTAGTTGCCCGCGCACTTGGCCTCGCCGGTGCCGCCGGGGGCCGCCCGCGCGTACTCCGTCGACAGCCAGACCGAGACGGGCTGGACACCGCCGGGGAAGTAGGAGCCGGCGGGGGAGGCGATGACGACGAAGAGGTACTCGTTGGCCGGCCTGACGCCCAGTCCCACCTCGGCGGCGAACATGAACGGCCGCAGATAGAGCGACTGTTCCCCGATACCCGGGACCCAGGCGTCGTCCTGCTGGACGAGCAGCTCGCACGCCTCGAGGAAGGTCTCCACGGGGAGTTCCGGCATCGCCAGCCGGCGCGCGCTGCGCTGGAAGCGGCGAGCGTTGGCGTCGGGCCGGAAGGCCGCCACCGAGCCGTCCGGCTGCCGGTACGCCTTCAGCCCTTCGAAGATCGACTGGGCGTAGTGCAGCGTCATGTTCGCCGGATCCAGCTGGAGCGGCGCGTACGGCTGGAGCTGTGCGTCGTGCCAGCCACGGCCCTCCGTCCACCTGATCGTGATCATGTGGTCGGTGAAGTGGCGGCCGAAGCCCGGGTTGGCCAGTACCGCCTCGCGCTCCGCGTCGGACAGCGGCTGCGAGGAGGGCTTGAGGTCGAAATCGATTCGAGGCGTCGTCATGTGAGCGCGTCCTTCGCTGAGTGTCGTGGCGGACCGCGCTCCCGGGCGCCCTCGTCGTGGTGCTAGGACGTCCGAGCATTCCCTTGTGCGTCAGCCCCCACGTTCGATTATTGCGCGTGGCGGTCCGCGGAGGGAGTCCGGGTAAGCGGTCCTTACGGGATGGTGGCACCCGGACCCCGGATGACCCAGCCCGCCGGGGTGCCTGGTGGCCCGGCCGTGACCAGGGCTAGCCCGCTGCCCGTACCGCCAGGGTGTCGCCGATCTCGTCGGTGCTGCGCGCACCGTCGCGCTCCGCGAGGTCGGCGGTGACGGCGTCCTCGATACGGGCGGCCTCGGCCTCCAGACCGAGGTGGCGCAGCAGCAGGGCGACGGAGAGCACGGTCGCGGTGGGGTCCGCCTTGCCGGTGCCCGCGATGTCCGGCGCGGAGCCGTGCACCGGCTCGAACATGGAGGGGAACTCACCGGTCGGGTTGATGTTCCCGGACGCGGCGAGGCCGATGCCGCCGCTGACGGCGGCGGCGAGGTCGGTGAGGATGTCACCGAAGAGGTTGTCGGTGACGATCACGTCGAAGCGTGCCGGGTCGTTGACGAGGAAGATCGTCGCGGCGTCGACGTGCAGATAGTCGGTGGTGACCTCGGGGTACTCCTGGCCGACCTTGTCGAAGAGGTTCTTCCAGAGGTGGCCGGCGTGCACCAGGACGTTGTTCTTGTGCACCAGGGTCAGCTTCTTGCGGGGGCGGGCCTTCGCGCGCTCGTAGGCGTCCCGCACCACCCGCTCGACACCGTAGGCGGTGTTCACGCTGACCTCGTTGGCGACCTCGGCCGGGGTGCCGGTGCGGATGCTGCCGCCGTTGCCGACGTACGGGCCCTCGGTGCCCTCGCGAACGACGACGAAGTCGATGTCGGGACTGCCCGCGAGAGGGGTCTCCGTGTTCGGGAAGAGCTTGGAGGGGCGCAGGTTGACGTAGTGGTCGAAGGCGAACCGCAGTTTGAGCAGCAGCCCGCGCTCCAGCACGCCGGAGGGCACGCTCGGGTCGCCGATGGCACCCAGCAGGATCGCGTCGTGCTGCTTGAGCTGCTCCAGCTCGGCGTCCGGGAGGGTCTCCCCCGTCGCGTGCCAGCGCCGGGCGCCCAGGTCGTACTGCTTGGTCTCCAGCTTCACGTCCTGCGGAAGGACGGCGGACAGGACCTTGAGACCCTGCGCCACGACTTCCTGGCCGATTCCGTCACCGGGGATCACTGCGAGGCTGATGCTGCGAGACATGGCGGTGACCTTACCCGCCGTCCCAGAGAATGACACGCCCTGTCCACATCACGGACGGGTCGTACTCCGTCCACCTGTGCACTGCGTGCACTCCGTGTACCCCGAGTACGGGCCAGCCTGGCGGCGGGCTTGCCGCGCCGCCAGGCGGGACGGCCGTAGGCGGGTCAGTGGCCGGTGGCGCCGCCGTTGTCGCGGCGGTCCAGTGCGCGCTGGAGCGCGGCTGCGGCGTTCTTGCGGTCGGCGTCACGGTTCTTGCGAGTGGTGTGACGGACGCGGCGGCGGGTGGTCTCATCCATGATCAGCAACTCCTTCAGCACACACGGCTTCGAGAAGGCGGGGACGCATTCGCGCCGGAAGGGGCGGGGGTGACCGGTGCGGCAGGGATCACCTGCGCGTGCGCACCGCACCTCATCCGCCGTTCGCTGGATGAGCGAGACGTTCGGCTTCTACAAAGGTAGAAGCGATCGGCCGTGTTGTCTCGCCAAATAGTTGGCCTTCCTACTATCTGAGACGAACACCACTCGTCAGGCCCCGCTGCAACTCCTCGAGCAGGGCGGGAAGCTCTCCCAGCGCGCTGATGCGCCGCGCCGCCGTCCCCGGTCCGGGTCGGGGGCCGGGGGCCGCGAGGGCGCAGGGCACCGCTCCCTCGCGGTCGAGCCAGATCCCCCACAGCCCCGCCGCGTCCGCGGCGCAGGCGTCCAGGTCGTGGCGGTCACCGACGTAGGCGACCTCACCCGGGGCCAGCCCCAGCGCGTCACACGCGGCGAGGAACGCCTCCGGGGCCGGTTTGGCGTGGCCCAGTTCGTCGGCGCAGAGCATCACCTCGAGGCGGTCCCTGATGCCGAGGGCGCGCAGCTTGCGGTCCTGGTTGGTGACGGAGGAGTTGGACAGCACGCCGTGCCGGTAGGCCGGGGTGAGCGCGTCCAGCGCCGGGACGGCGTCCGGGAAGAGGGTCCAGGCCTGCTCGTAGAGGGTGACGTAGCGGCCGAACCAGGTGTCGCCTCATCGTCGGTGAGCGGCGAGCCGAGAAAGGCGCGGGCGCGCTCCCTGCGGTGCTCGGCGAAGCCGAGTTCACCCTCGAGGAAGCGCGCGAACTGCCGCTCCATCACCGCCCGCCAGCGGCTCAGCGCCGCCTCGGGCGAGCCGTACCGTGTCAGCAGGCCCTCCGCCTCGATGTGCCGCTGGGGGCACCACCCGGGCCGTCAGGCCCAGGGGGAACCGGACCGGTCGGAACCGGTGTAGTCGAAGAGCGTGTCGTCGACATCCCACAGGACCGCACGGATCGTCATGGACCGGACGCTAGCAGGCAGTTGGCCGCGTCTTGTGCTGCGGCGGCGGTGCCGGTGGGGGCGACGCACCCCTACACTCCGCCGCCATGACAAACGATCAGCAGGACCAACTCCCGCTCTTCGACACCATGTCCACGATGCGCGCGATGCGGCGGCTCCGGCCCGATCCCGTACCGGACGAGCTGCTGGAGCGGCTCGTGCAGGCGGCGGTGTGGGCGCCGAGCGGGTCCAACCTCCAGCAGTTCCACTATGTCGTCGTGACCGACCGGCAGGTGATAGCGCGACTGGAGCCGCTGTGGCGCCGGTGCGTGAACGCGTATCTCGGCTCGGCGGGCAAGGCCACCCCGCCCGGCATGGACGAGGCGGCGTACGGGCGGATGGTCGCGGCCATCGAGTACCAGCGCGACCATTTCGCCGACACCCCCGCATTGATCATTCCCTGCTACCGCTACGTCCAGCCGAAGGGCGATCTGGACGGACTGCGGGCGATGCGCGAGGCCCTGGGTACGGGCGCGGTGCTGCGCCTGATGCGCGGCAGCCTCTTCAGCACCATCGCGGAGACCTCCAGCGTCTACCCCGGCGTGCAGAACCTGCTGCTGGCGGCACGCGGGCTCGGCCTGGGGGCCACGATCACCGTGTGGCACCTGATGCTGGAGCGGGAGTGGAAGCAGGTGCTGGGCATCCCCAAGGAGGTCAACACCTTCGCGGTGATCCCGGTCGGCCGGCCGGTGGGCAACTTCGGCCCGGTGCGCCGCCGTCCGGTCGCGGAGGTGCTGCACCGCGACGGCTGGTGAGGCCGG
>NZ_JBOHCV010000169.1:0-6366 GCF_050698815.1 Streptomyces sp. | reverse complement strand
ACGGACATGCCCAGCAGCAGCGAGTAGATGTAGTTGCCGACCACGACGTTCTTGCCGAAGTCGGTCGTGTGCTCCGCGAAATGGGCGTCCATGTGCAGCGGGTGGTGGTTCATGGTGAGCAGACAGAAGAGGTGGTCGTCGTACTCGGTGACGGTCTTGCCGGGCCAGTGCTTGTAGACGTCCCCGACGGTGAACTCTTCGTAGGTGCGGCCGAACTGCATGTCCTCACGCCTCCGGGGCTTCGAAAGTCGTCGTCCGGGTCATCCCGGCGGCCCGGCCCTTGCCCGCGATGACCAGCGCCATCTTGCGGCTCGCCTCGTCGATCATCTCGTCGCCGAGCATCGCCGAGCCCTTCTTGCCGCCCGCCTCCGAGGTGACGTAGTCGTACGCGTCGAGGATCATCTCCGCGTGGTCGTAGTCCTCCTGCGAGGGCGAGAAGATCTCGTTCGAGGCCTCGACCTGGCCGGGGTGCAGCACCCACTTGCCGTCGAAGCCGAGCGCCGCGGCACGCTGGGCGACCTCCCGGTAACCGTCGACGTCCTTGATCTGCAGGTAGGGGCCGTCGATCGCCTGCAGGTCGTGGGTGCGGGCGGCCATCAGGATGCGCATCAGGATGTAGTGGTAGGCGTCCGCCGGGTAGCCGGGCGGCTGCTGGCCGACGACCAGCGACTTCATGTTGATCGAGGCCATGAAGTCGGCCGGCCCGAAGACGATCGTCTCCATCCGGGGCGAGGCCGCCGCGATGTCGTCGACGTTGACCAGGCCCTTGGCGTTCTCGATCTGCGCCTCGATGCCGATCCGGCCGACCTCCAGGCCGACCGTCTTCTCGATCTGGGTCAGCAGCATGTCCAGCGCGTGGACCTGCTGGGCGTCCTGCACCTTCGGCAGCATGATGCAGTCCAGGTTCTGCCCGGCGCCCTCCACGACCGTGATCACGTCCCGGTACGTCCAGTGCGTCGTCCAGTCGTTGACCCGCACCACCCGGGTCTTGCCGCTCCAGTCACCCTCGTTGAGGAACTTCACGATGGTGTGCCGGGCGCCCTCCTTGGCGAGCGGGGCGCAGGCGTCCTCCAGGTCGAGGAAGACCTGGTCCGCGGGGAGGCCCTGGGCCTTCTCCAGGAAGCGCGGGTTGCTCCCGGGCACGGCGAGACAGGAGCGCCGGGGGCGGAGCCGGGTCACGTTGGTCATCGGGATTCTCCTTGCGGTGCGAGCTTGTTCGCTGTGCGGATCGCATCGACGATACGGCCGATGATCTCCGTGATGCCGAAGTCCTTCGGCGTGAAGACGGCCGCCACTCCCGCGGCGAGCAGCGCCCTCGCGTCGGCGGCCGGGATGATGCCGCCGACGATGACGGGCACCTCGCCGGCGCCCGTGTCGCGCAGCCGCGCCAGCACGTCCGGCACCAGCTCGGCGTGCGAGCCGGAGAGGATGGACAGGCCGACACAGTGCACGTCCTCGGCGACGGCCGCCGAGACGATCTGTTCCGGGGTGAGCCGGATGCCCTGGTAGACCACCTCGAAGCCCGCGTCGCGGGCCCGTACGGCGATCTGTTCGGCGCCGTTGCTGTGCCCGTCCAGGCCGGGCTTGCCCACCAGCAGCCGGAGCCTGCCGACGCCGAGTTCCTTGGCCGTGAGCTCGACCCGGTGGCGTACGCCGGCGAGGTCGGAGCCCTCCTCCACCGGCACCGCGACGGGGGCGCTGCTCACGCCCGTAGGCGCGCGGAACTCGCCGAAGACCTCCCGCAGCGCACCCGACCACTCGCCGGTGGTGACGCCGGCGCGGGCACACTCCAGCGTCGCCTCCATCAGGTTGGCGTCGGTTGCGGCGGCCTCTTTGAGCCGGTCCAGTGCGCGGGCGGCGGGCGCCCGGGCCGCGGGTCCGTCCGCGGGCTCGTCGCGGGTGGCGCGCCAGCGGCCGATGGCCTCGACGACCTGGGCCTCGGAGGCCGGGTCGACGGTGTGGATGGCGGTTTCCAGGTCCGCGGTGAGCGGGTTGGGCTCGGTCGACTCGTAGCAGTTGACGCCGACGATCTTCTCCTCGCCGGACTCGATGCGGCCCCGGCGCTCGGCGTGCGAGGAGACCAGCTCGGCCTTGAGATAGCCCGACTCGACGGCCGCCATCGCGCCGCCCAGCTCCTGGATGTGCGCGATCTCGGCGAGGGAGTCCTCGACCAGTTCGCCGACCTTGGTCTCGATGACGTGCGAGCCGGCGAAGATGTCGTCGTACTCCAGCAGGTCGCTCTCCACCGCGAGCACCTGCTGCATGCGCAGCGACCACTGCTGGTCCCAGGGCCGGGGCAGGCCCAGCGCCTCGTTCCATGCGGGCAGCTGTACGGCGCGGGCGCGGGCGTCCTTGGAGAGGGTGACCGCCAGCATCTCCAGCACGATCCGCTGGACGTTGTTCTCCGGCTGCGCCTCGGTCAGGCCGAGCGAGTTGACCTGTACGCCGTAGCGGAAGCGGCGCTGCTTGGGGTTCTCGATGCCGTACCGCTCGCGCGTGATCCGGTCCCAGATGCGGGTGAAGGCCCGCATCTTGCACATCTCCTCGACGAACCGGACGCCCGCGTTGACGAAGAAGGAGATGCGGGCGACCACGTCCCCCATCCGCTCCGGCGGCACCTGACCCGAGTCCCGCACGGCGTCGAGGACGGCGACGGCCGTGCTCATCGCGTACGCGATCTCCTGCACCGGCGTGGCACCGGCCTCCTGCAGGTGGTAGCTGCAGATGTTGATCGGGTTCCACTTGGGGATGTGGCTGACCGTGTAGGCGATCATGTCGGTGGTCAGCCGCAGGGACGGGCCGGGCGGGAAGACGTGCGTGCCGCGCGACAGGTACTCCTTGACGATGTCGTTCTGCGTCGTCCCCTGCAGCGCGGCGATGTCCGCGCCGTGCTCCTCCGCGACCACCTGGTAGAGCGCCAGCAGCCACATGGCGGTGGCGTTGATGGTCATCGAGGTGTTCATCTGCTCGAGCGGAATGTCCTCGAACAGCCGCCGCATGTCGCCGACATGGGACACCGGCACGCCGACCCGGCCGACCTCGCCGCGGGCCAGGACGTGATCAGGGTCGTAACCGGTCTGGGTCGGCAGGTCGAAAGCCACCGACAGGCCGGTCTGGCCCTTGGCGAGGTTGCGCCGGTACAGCTCGTTGGACGCCTCGGCGGTGGAGTGGCCCGCGTACGTGCGCATCAGCCACGGGCGGTCCTTGTGGCGCTCGGTCATGCCTGGGCCCGGTCGCCTTCGGCATCCCGGCTGTGCTTGTCGGTCCGGTCGCCTTCGGCATCCCGGAACAGATTGATGGAACCGATGTGCTTGGCCCGCTTCTCCTCGTCGCGGACGCCCAGGCCCTCCTGGGGTGCCAGCGCCAGCACGCCGACCTTGCCCTGGTGAAGGTTGCGGTGCACGTCGTAGGCGGCCTGGCCGGTGTCCTCCAGGCTGTAGGTGCGCGACAGGGTGGGGTGGATCTTGCCCTTGGCGATGAGGCGGTTGGCCTCCCACGCCTCCCGGTAGTTGGCGAAGTGTGAGCCGACGATGCTCTTCAGCGACATCCACAGGTAGCGGTTGTCATAGCTGTGGTTGTAGCCGGAGGTGGACGCGCAGGTCACGATGGTGCCGCCCTTGCGTGTGACGTACACGCTCGCGCCGAACGTCTCGCGCCCCGGATGCTCGAAGACGATGTCGACGTCCTCGCCGCCGGTCAGTTCGCGGATGCGCTTGCCGAAGCGCTTCCACTCCCTGGGGTCCTGGTTGTGCTCGTCCTTCCAGAACTTGTAGCCCTCGGCGTTCCGGTCGATGATCGCTTCGGCACCCATCCGGCGGCAGATCTCCGCCTTCTGGTCGCTGGAGACCACACAGATCGGGTTGGCGCCGCCGGCGAGCGCGAACTGCGTCGCGTACGAGCCGAGTCCGCCGCTGGCGCCCCAGATCAGGACGTTGTCGCCCTGCTTCATCCCGGCGCCGTTGCGGGAGACCAGCTGCCGGTAGGCGGTGGAGTTGACCAGTCCGGGAGAGGCCGCCTCCTCCCAGCTGAGGTGGTCCGGCTTGGGCATCAGCTGGTTGGACTTCACCAGTGCGATCTCGGCGAGCCCGCCGAAGTTGGTCTCGAAGCCCCAGATGCGCTGTTCGGGGTCGAGCATGGTGTCGTTGTGGCCGTCCGCCGATTCCAGCTCGACGGACAGGCAGTGCGCGACGACCTCGTCGCCGGGCTTCCAGGAGTTCACGCCGGCGCCCGTACGCAGCACGACGCCCGCGAGGTCGGAGCCGATGACGTGATACGGCAGGTCGTGCCGCTTGGTCAGCGGCGAGAGGCGCCCGTAGCGCTCGAGGAAGGCGAAGGTCGACACCGGCTCGAAGAGCGAGGTCCACACGGAGTTGTAGTTGACGGAGGAGGCCATCACGGCCACCAGCGCCTCGCCCGGGCCCAGTTCGGGCACGGGCACGTCGTCGAGGTGCAGCGACTTGCGGGGGTCCTTCTCCCGGGAGGGGAGACCGTCGAACATCTCGGCCTCGTCCCGGTGGACGGTCACCGCCCGGTAGGAGTCCGGGAGGGGAAGGTTGGCGAAGTCGTCGGCGGTGGTGTCGGACGCGAGGATCGCGTCGAGGATCTTGTTCACGGTAATGCCTCCGGCGAAGCGCTGAGGAAGGAGACGCTCTGAGGGGTCGTCGGTGGTGAGGCAGTGCCGTCGGTTCGGCGGGTCATGCTGTTGTGGCAGCGCTGGTGAGCGCGGGATCGCCTGTGACGCAGGCAGCCGGGCACGTGCGGCTGTGGTGCCGCTGGGACGGCGCCCGACTGATGCCAAGGTATGACACCCAGTGCCAGCACACAAGACACTGCGTGCCAAGAATTTCACTCAGTTGTCTTCGGGTGCGCACGTCTGAGCGCTGCGGGCTCTGTGGGGCCCACGTGGGGGCTGCGGTGCTTCCGGCACCGCCGGGCTCAGGCGGGGGCGCTGCGCACTGGTGAGCAGTGGCCGTGCCGGGCGGGCCGCGGACCGGCGCCGGAATCTAGCGGGCACGCTGTGCCGGCGGACCGTACAGGTGCGGGGAACCCGCGACGCGTCAGCGCAGGGCCTGCTCGATCGTGCGCATGATGTCGCCGAGAGGCGCGTCCGTACGGGCGACCGTGACGAGCACCTCGCCCGCACGCGTGGTCCCCGCGGCGGGGACGGCGCCTCGCTCGCCCGGCGGCGCCAGCCGGTTCGCCCCGAAGCCGGTGCCGAAAGTCTTTCGTACGATCGCGAAGGCGTGGTCCAACTGCGTTTCCACGTCGCCCACTCCGCCGTTGCGCAGCCAGCGCCGCAGGACGTGGTTGTGTGCGGTGACCACCGCCGACGCGGCGACCTCGGCCAGCAGCGGTTCGTCGAACTCGCTGACGCCGTCGCGGTGCGCCTCCTCGTCGAAGTGGCCCAGCAGATAGCGCGTGAACAGCCGCTCGTAGCGGGCGACCGAGGCGATCTCGCGCTCGCGCAGCGCGGGTACTTCGCGGGTCAGCTTGTACCGCTCCACGCTGCCCTTCGGCGACGCGGCGTACATCCGCATGACCTCTTTGATGCCACGGCAGACCGTGTCCAGCGGGTTCTCGTGGGCCGGTGCCGCCTCCAGCACCGCCTGCGCCCGCACCAGCGTGTCGTCGTGGTCGGGGAAGATCGCCTCTTCCTTGGCACGGAAGTGCCGGAAGAACGTGCGCCGGGCGACGCCGGCCATGGCCGCGATCTCGTCGACCGTCGTCGCCTCGTACCCCTTCGTCGCGAAGAGCTCCATCGCCGCGGCCGCCAACTCCCTGCGCATCTTGAGGCGCTGGGAGGAGGCGGCGTGCGAACGGGACGGCTTCGCGGAGTCTGACATGTGGGGAACGTTACACGCCGTGACGGGCTCGGCGGGCGGGGTGCCGGAAGGCTCCAGCAGCCCGCCCCACCGGGGGTCCCCGTTCACGAGCTGAACGAGACGTCACCGTGTGAGAGGTCACCGCACCGGTGCGTCACCGACGTGCGTACTCGCGGAAGCCGCGCCCCGTCTTCCTGCCCAGACAGCCGGCCGCGACGAGATGCTCCAGCAGCGGTGCGGGAGCCAGCCCCGGGTCGCGGAACTCCCGGTGCAGCACTTGCTCGATGGCCAGTGACACATCCAGCCCGACCACGTCCAGCAGCTCGAACGGGCCCATCGGGTAGCCGCCGCCGAGGCGCATGGCGGCGTCGATGTCGTCCAGGGTCGCGTAGTGCTGCTCGACCATCTTCACGGCGTTGTTGAGGTACGGGAAGAGCAGCGCGTTCACGATGAAGCCCGCCCGGTCCCCGCAGTCCACGGGGTGCTTGCGCAGGGCACCGCACACCTCGCGGATGGTGGCGTGCGCCTCGTCGCCGGTGAGCAC
>NZ_JBOHCV010000168.1:0-12335 GCF_050698815.1 Streptomyces sp. | reverse complement strand
GAGGTCGATCATGGGGGCGCCGCTGCGCCGCTCGACCGCGACGAAGACCGCACCCAGCACCGCCGCCGCTCCCAGCAGGATCGCCACGGACGGGCGCGCCCAGCCGTCCCGGCCCGTGGTGAGCGCGGCGAAGAGTGCCGACAGTGAGAGCCCGAGGGTGAGCGCGCCGATCAGGTCGGGACGCCCGGGGCGGCGGTCCCGCGACTCCTGGAGCGTACGGACGGAGAATGCGGCGGCGAGGACGGCGGCCACCGCGTAGACCACGTAGCAGGCGCGCCAGCTGAGCGGGTTCAGCCCGCTGGAGACGAGCGGTCCTGCGGCGATGCCGCCGCTGAGCGACGCCCCCCACAGGGCGGTGGCACGCACTCGCTCCCTGCCGGACGGGAATGCGTGCGCGATGAGTCCGAGACTGGCGGCGATCACGGCCGCGCTGGCGCCGCCCTGTGCGACACGGGCGAGGGTGTAGCCGACGGTGCCGGTGGTCGCCGCACCGAGCGCCATGGTGACCGCGAGGGCGAGGGTGCCGAGGACGAAGACGCGCTTGCGGCCGTAGTCGTCGGCGAGGCTGCCGGCGACGAGCAGCATGGCCGCCAGCCCGAGTGCGATGCCGTTGAGCAGCCACGCCTGGCCGGAGAGGCCGGTTCCGAGGGAGGCGGCCATGTCGGGCAGCACGGTCATGGGCGCGGTGTAGTTCATCAGCACGAGGAAGGTCACGGACGTGGTGACGGCGAGAGTGCCGGCGGGGCTGCGCCCGTGGGCTTCGGGGGTCGCCGCGCCAGGTTCATTCATTGAACTCACGGTCATGGCGAGCACCCTAGCATCGTGGGTTCAGTGAATGAACCTATGAGTTCGGTCACTGAACCTTTTGTTAGGCTGGCCGTATGGCTCTCGGGAAGGATTACGCGGCGCAGAGCTGCTCGCTCGCCCGCACCCTCGAACTGGTCGGCGAGCGCTGGACGTTGCTGATCGTCCGCGACGCCTTCTACGGTGTGCGCCGCTACAACGACTTCCTGATGCATCTGGCCATGCCGCGCGCTGTCCTCTCCACACGGCTGCGCACCCTCACCGACGCCGGCGTGCTGGAGGCCGTGCGCTACCAGGACGCGCCGCCGCGCGACGAGTACGTACTGACGGCCAAGGGCAGCCAGCTGTGGCCCGCGGTGTACGCCCTGGCCATGTGGGGCGAGCAGCACTACGGCGCCGAAGGCGGACGCCGCCGGGACTTCCGGCACGCGGAGTGCGCCACCCGCCTCGACCAGGCGGGCCGCTGCCCCGCGTGCGATGTGAACGTCCCGCCTCAGGACGTCGAGATGCGCCCCGGGCCTGGCGCAGGGTCCGTGCCGCAGGACCCGGTCAGCCGCGCCCTGATGACGCCGCACAAGCTGCTGGAGCCGCTGCCGCAGCCGTTGTCCCAGCCGCTGCCCGGCTGAGCACCCCGGCGCAGGCGCCCGAGGGGTCAGCCGGAGTCAGAGGGGTCAGCCGGAGTCAGAACAGCTTGCCCGGGTTCAACAGCCCCAGCGGGTCGAAGAGTTCCTTGATGCCGCGCTGCATCTCCAGCCCCACAGGCCCGAGTTCACGGGCCAGCCACTCCTTCTTCAGTACGCCGACGCCGTGTTCGCCGGTGATGGTGCCGCCCAGTTCCAGCCCGAGCGCCATGACGGCGTCGAAGGCCTCGTGTGCGCGGCGCGTCTCGTCCTCGTCGTCCGGGTCGAAACAGACGGTGGGGTGGGTGTTGCCGTCGCCGGCATGGGCGCAGAGGCCGATCGTGAGGCCGTACTTCTCGCTGATCGCCGCCGTGCCCTCCAGCATGTCGGCCAGCCTGGAGCGCGGTACGCACACATCGTCGATCATCGTCGTCCCGGGAAGCGCCTCCAGCGCGTAGTGGACGCTGCGCCGCGCCTGGAGCAGCATCTCCGACTCGGCCTGGTTCTCTGCGGGTACGACCTCGCTCGCCCCCGCCTCCTTGCACAGCGCGCCCACGGCCGTCAGGTCGGCGCCGGGGTCGGCGGTGTCGAACGCGGCCAGCAGCAGCGCCTCGGTGGAATCGGGAAGTCCCATGTTGGTCAGGGCGTTGACCGCGCGCAGCGTCGTACGGTCCATCAGCTCCATCAGTGAGGGGACGTGGCCGCTCTCCATGATCCGGCAGACCGCGTCGCCGGCCGCTGCCGCGGAGGGGAACTCGGCGGCCAGTGCCAGCTGTTGGGGCGGCCGGGGCTTGAGCGCGAGGACCGCGCGTACGACGATGCCCAGGGTGCCTTCGGAGCCGACGAGGAGGCGGGTCAGGTCGTAGCCGGCGACTCCCTTGGCGGTGCTGCGGCCCGTGGACATCAGGCGGCCGTCGGCCAGTACGACGTCCAGGCCGAGCACGTACTCCGCCGTGACCCCGTACTTCACGCAGCACAGGCCGCCGGCGGCGGTGCCTATGTTGCCGCCGATCGTGCACTCCTCCCAGCTGCTGGGGTCCGGGGGGTAGTGCAGGCCCTGCTCGTTGGCCGCGCGGGTGAGCGTCGCGTTGACGACGCCGGGCTCCACGACGGCGATGCGGTCGACCGGGTTGATCTCCAGGATGCGGTTCATCCGCAAGAGGGAGAGGACGATGCAGCCGTCACTGGCGTTGGCCGCTCCGGACAGGCCCGTGCGCGCACCTTGCGGGACGACCGGCACACGCAGGGCGGTCGCGGTGCGCATGACGTGCTGCACCTCTTCGACGGTCCTGGGCAGCACGACCGCCGCGGGCGTCCCGGCCTCGCAGAAGTCGGCCATGTCGCGGGCGTAGGAGACGATCACGTCCCGGTCGGTGAGGACGGCGTCCGGGGGAAGGCCCTCCCCCAGCCGTGCGGTCAACTCGCTCATGCCCTCACCCTCGCACCTGCGCGTACGCCCCGGGAAGGCCGGACCACGGGGCGTGACGGCATGAGAGACGGTGTGAGGCGGCCGCGGCAGGCAGAAACAGCTGCGGCAGCAGAAGCAGCTGCGGGCCGCACCGACCACGTCAGGTCCGTACGGCCCGCGGTGGGCTCAGCGTGTGTGTCAGAGGTTGCCGCGCTTTTCCTGCTCGCGCTCGATCGCCTGGAACAACGCCTTGAAGTTGCCCTTGCCGAAGCCCATGGAGCCGTGCCGCTCGATCATCTCGAAGAAGACGGTCGGGCGGTCCTGTACGGGCTTGGTGAAGATCTGCAGCAGGTAGCCGTCCTCGTCGCGGTCGACGAGGATCTTCAGCTCGCGCAGCGTCTCCACCGGCACCCGGGTCTCGCCGGCCCAGTCGCCGAGGGTGTCGTAGTACGAGTCGGGGGTCTCCAGGAACTGCACGCCGGCGGCGCGCATCGCCCGTACCGTCGCGACGATGTCGTTCGTGGCGAGCGCGATGTGCTGGACGCCCGCGCCGCCGTAGAACTCCAGGTACTCGTCGATCTGGGACTTCTTCTTGGCGATCGCGGGCTCGTTGATCGGGAACTTCACCTTCCGGTGACCGTCCGCGACGACCTTCGACATCAGCGCGCTGTACTCGGTCGCGATGTCGTCGCCCACGAACTCCTTCATGTTCGTGAAGCCCATGACCTTGTTGTAGAAGGCCACCCACTCGTTCATCTTGCCGAGTTCGACGTTGCCCACGCAGTGGTCGATGGCCTGGAAACGGCGCTTGCCCGGCTCCACGATGGGCTGCGCGGCGGCGAAGCCCGGCAGGTACGGGCCGGTGTAGGCGGAGCGCTCGACGAGGGTGTGCCGGGTCTTGCCGTAGGTCGCGATGGCGGCGAGCACGACGGTGCCGTTCTCGTCGGTCTTCTCGTGCGGCTCGGTGAGGCCGGTGGCGCCGTGCGCGGTCGCGTAGGCGTACGCGGCACGGGCGTCCGGCACCTCGATGGCGAGGTCGACGACGCCGTCACCGTGGGCGGCGACGTGGTCGGCCAGGAACCGGCCCCAGTCGGTGGAGGGCTTGATGACGGAGGTGAGGACGAACCGGGCGGAGCCGGATTCCAGTACGTAACTGGCGGTCTCGCGGCTGCCGTTCTCCGGTCCGGAGTAGGCCACGAGCTTCATGCCGAAGGCGGTGCAGTAGTAGTGGGCGGCCTGCTTGGCGTTGCCGACGGCGAAGACGACCGCGTCCATCCCCTTCACCGGGAAGGGGTCGGCTTGCCGGGAAGTGTCGGGGGTCGCGTGGGTGGTCTCAGTCATGTTCGAAGGCTCCCCCTGTTCCACAAGGTGCGCAATACTTTGCGTTACTGCTGCGCACTCTGCACAGTCCAGCTCGGATTTCGCCGGACGATCTGTACAAGGTGCCCAGCAAGATGATTACTGAGAGGGAACCCATGGGTATTGATCAGCTCGATGGAAGACTGCTCGAACTGCTCGCGGAGGAACCGAGGATCGGGGTGCTTGAGGCGTCCCGGCGGCTCGGCGTCGCCCGCGGCACCGTGCAGGCCCGGCTGGACAGGCTTAAGACCGCCGGAGTGATCCGCGGCTTCGGCCCGGACGTCGACCCGGCCGCCATCGGTTATCCGGTCACCGCCTTCGCCACCCTGGAGATCCAGCAGGGCCGCGGCGCGGACGTACGGGCGCACCTGCGCACCGTCCCGGAAGTGCTCGAGCTGCATACGACGACGGGCCACGGGGATATGCTCTGCCGGCTCGTCGCACGATCGAACGCCGATCTGCAGCGGGTGATCGACCGCGTGGTGGGCTTCGCCGGCATCGTGCGCGCCTCGACGGCGATCGTCATGGAGAACCCGGTACCGCTCCGCATCGTCCCGCTGGTCCGGCAGGCCGCGGCCGGGAACGGACTGAACACCGAACACTGAACGCTGAACACCGAAGAGGCGAGGGGACCGAGTGAGTTTCTGGGAGTACCTCGGCAACCGGCAGGCCCAGTTGCTGGCGGATTCGTTCCAGCACGCGAGTGCGGTCTTCCAGTGCGTCGTTGCCGCGACCGTCATCGGCGTCCTGCTCGGCGTGCTGACCTATCGCAGCGAATGGGCGGGAAACCTCACCACCGCGGCGACCGCGACGATCATGACGGTGCCCTCTCTGGCGCTGATCGGCCTGCTGATCCCGCTCGTCGGGCTCGGGGTGGCACCGACGGTCGTCGCACTGATCCTGTACGGGCTGCTGCCCATCGTCCGTAACGCGATCGTCGGACTGCGCGGCGTCGACCCCACCCTGGTGGACGCGGCACGCGGGATCGGCATGTCCCGTACCCGGCAACTGCTGAAGGTGGAACTGCCGCTCGCCTGGCCGCCGATCCTCACCGGCATCCGCGTCGCCACTCAGATGCTGATGGGCATCGCCGCCATCGCCGCCTTCGCCTCCGGGCCGGGCCTGGGCAACCTCATCTTCCGCGGCGTGGCCGGACAGGGCAGCGCCAACGCCATCAACCAAGTGCTCGCGGGAACACTCGGCATCGTCGTGCTCGCGCTGCTCTTCGACGCCGCCTACGTGCTCGTCGGACGCCTCACCATCCCGAGGGGGATACGTGCCTGAGACACCCGCGCCCACCACACCCGCATCCGCACCACCGGCCGGCGAGACGTCCGGCGAGGCGGCGTCCGGCGCCACCATCCGGCTGGAGGGGCTGACCAAGCGCTACTCCGGTTCGGGGGTGCCGGCCGTGGACGACGTCAGCATGGAGATCGGGGCGGGCGAGACCGTCGTGCTGGTCGGCCCCTCGGGGTGCGGCAAGTCCACGACCCTGAAGATGATCAACCGGCTGATCGAACCGACCTCGGGCCGTATCCGGATCGGTGACGAGGACGTCACCGACATGGACGCGGTGAAGTTGCGGCGCAGGATCGGCTACGCGATCCAGTCCTCCGGCCTCTTCCCGCACATGACCGTCGCGCAGAACATCGCCCAGGTGCCGAAGATGCTCGGCTGGCCCAAGGCGCGGGTCGGCGCCCGGGTCGAGGAGATGCTCGACCTGGTCGGCCTGGACCCGGCCGAGTTCCACGGCCGCTACCCACGGCAGCTCTCCGGCGGCCAGCAGCAGCGTGTCGGCGTCGCCCGCGCGCTGGCGGCCGACCCGCCGGTGCTGCTGATGGACGAACCCTTCGGCGCCGTCGACCCCATCACCCGCGACCATCTGCAGGACGAACTGATACGGCTGCAGCACGAGTTGCGCAAGACCATCGTCTTCGTCACCCACGACTTCGACGAGGCGATCAAGCTCGGCGACCGGATCGCGGTGCTGCGCGAGCAGTCGCACATCGCCCAGTTCGACACCCCCGAGGCCATCCTCACCAATCCCGCCGACGACTTCGTCTCCGGCTTCGTCGGCGCGGGCGCCGCGCTCAAGCGGCTCAACCTCACCCGGGTACGGGACGTGGAGATCGTCGACTTCCCCACCGCCACCGTCGAGGAGCCGCTGGAGACGATCTCGGAGATGCTCGGCGCGGGCACGACCAACGAGGTGCTGCTGCTGGACCGCAAGCAGCGCCCGTACAAGTGGCTGCGGCGCGGCGATCTCACCCACGCCAAGGGCTCGTTGGCGCGCGCGGGGACGCTCGTTCACGACACGGTCACCCGCGACGCGACCCTGCGGGACGCACTGGAGGCGGTACTCACCGACAACGCGGGGCGGGTGGCGGTGACCGGACGGCGCGGCGAGTACACCGGCGTCGTCGACATGGAAACGCTGATGAACTGCGTGCACGGACTCCTGGACGCCGACCGGCTGGAGGCGATCGAGCACCGGCACCGGCTGGGCGAGCAGACCCGGCGCAGCACACTCGCCGCGCTGGAAGGTCTCACGTGAGCGACACGAGCCCACCCGCACCGACGCCGGACGCGGCAGCAGACCCGGCAACAGACCCGGCACTGGACCCCGCGGTGGACCCGGCACCGGATGAGCGGGCGCCCGCCGCCCCGCCCGCCGGCGAGCGGCTGCTGGCGCGGCTGACCTGGCAGAAGCTGACCATCCTGCCGCTCGTGCTCGCGCTCGTCCTGCTCGCCACCTGGCTGTGGTTCCGCGATGCCGACCTGGACTCGATCGCCCGCAACTCGATCTCCGGCGGCAAGGTGGCGCTCCAGCTGCGCCAGCACATCGAACTGACGGTGATCTCCACCTTCTTCGTGCTGATCATCGCCATACCGCTGGGCATCGCGCTGACCCGCCAGAAGCTGCGCAAGGCGTCACCGGTGGCCATGGCGGTGGCCAACACGGGCCAGGCCGTGCCGTCGCTGGGCCTGCTGGTCCTGCTGGTGTTCTGGCTCAGCGTCGGACAGACCACCGCACTCGTCGGCATGGTGGTCTACGCGGTGCTGCCCGTGCTGGCCAACACCATCGCCGGACTGCGCGGCATCGACCCTGGCCTGACCGAGGCCGCGAAGGGCATCGGGATGTCGCCGCTGGGGGTGCTGGCCAGGGTCGAACTGCCGCTCGCCGTACCGCTGATCCTCGCGGGCGTACGGAACGCCCTCGTGCTCAACGTCGGCACCGCCACCCTGGCCACCTTCATCGGCGGCGGCGGACTCGGTGACCTGATCTCCGCGGGCATCACCAGCCAGCGGATGCCGGTGCTCATGCTCGGCTCGGTGCTGACCGTCGTGCTGGCGCTGCTGGTCGACTGGCTCGCCTCACTCGTCGAACTGCTGCTGCGCCCGCGCGGCTTGGAGGGATCGTCCTGATGCGCACGCGCACGCCGCGGCGGGGGCACGCGCTCGCCCGTACGGCCCGTACCGCCCCTGACGCCCGTACCGCCCGCACGCACCCGCTCGCCGCCGGCGCGGTGGTCCTCGCGCTCGTCGGCACCCTGAGCGGCTGCGGCCTGGTCAGCGGCAGCCCCGTGAGCGACAAGATACGGCCCGGCACGGTCGGCAAGGGGCAGCCGCTGGCGGGAGCGAAACTGACGGTGACCTCCAAGGAGTTCACCGAGCAGCTCATCCTGGGCCGGATCATGGCACTGGTCTTCCGTGCCGCCGGCGCCGACGTCGTCGACCGCACCGGCATCCAGGGCTCCATCGGGGCACGCGAGGCGGTCAAGTCCGGTGCGGCGGACGGGATGTACGAGTACACCGGCACCGGCTGGATCACCTACCTCGGCCACGTGAAGCCCGTACCCGACCCCAAGGAGCAGTGGCGGGTCGTACGCGACGCGGACCGGGACAACGGCATCACCTGGCTGGCGCCCTCCGCCCTCGACAACACCTATGTGCTGGCGATCAACGACAAGCTCAAGAAGAAGTACGGCCTGCGCAGCCTCTCCGACGTCGCCGAGCTGTCCCGCAAGACCCCCGGGGCCGCGACGCTGTGCCTGGACAGCGAGTTCGCCGCGCGGGACGACGGGCTCAACGGCATGGCGAAGAAGTACGGCATGAAGGTCCCCGCCGGCAACGTGCACAAGATGGCCGCCG
This sequence comes from Streptomyces sp., assembly GCF_050698815.1. GTDB lineage: Bacteria > Actinomycetota > Actinomycetes > Streptomycetales > Streptomycetaceae > Streptomyces. The sequence continues at coordinate 3,992 of NZ_JBOHCV010000168.1, read as the reverse complement.
GTGTCATCTACGAACAGGCCGACAAGGGCACCCCGTGCATGCTGGGCGAGGTCACCTCGACCGACGGCCGCATCCAGGCGCTGGGCCTCAACGTCCTCGAGGACGACAAGAAGTTCTTCCCCAACTACAACGCCGCGCCCGCGATGAACAGCGCGACGATGAAGAAGTACCCGCAGATCGAGAAGCTGCTCGCGCCCATCACCAAGGCGCTCGACAACGACATGGCGCGCGGCCTCAACGCCAAGGTGGACGTCGAGGGCCAGGACCCGCACGACGTCGCCAAGGACTGGCTGTTGCGCAAGGGCTTCATCAAGACCGGCTGAGCGTCGGCGGTCGGCAGCACTCAGCAGCGGGGCACCCGGCCGCCGTCCTTCAGCGCCTTGAGCGACTTCAGCGCCCCGTCCAGGGTGGCGACCGGAACCAGGCGCAGGCCCTTGGGCAACTCGGCCTGCGCGTCGCCGCATTCGGCCTTCGGCACGAGGAAGACGGTGGCGCCGTCCCGCTTCGCCGCCCTCGTCTTCAGCGGTACGCCCCCGACGGGCCCCACCGTGCCGTCGGCCTTGATGGTCCCGGTGCCGGCGATCGTACGGCCGCCGGTCAGGCCACCGCCGTCGCCGCCGTCGAGCTTGTCGATGATGCCGAGTGAGAAGAGCAGGCCCGCGCTGGGCCCGCCGACGTCGGCGAGGCGGAGCGTGACGCGCACGTCGTCGGGGGACCTGTGCTGCTGCCGCAGGGCCGCCTTGATGGCGGCCTGCTGCGACTGCTTCATCTCCCCCTCGTTACGCTCCTCGATCTCCTTCGTGGTGCCGCCGCCCGGGTAGACCGCGTCCCGCGGCATCGCCGCCCGGTCCGTACGGAACCAGTTCTCCACCACCTCCGGCAGCCGGATCGTCGCGTCCGGCTGGGTCGCGGCGATGGTGGTCATCAGCAGCTTCCCGCCGTTGCCGCCACCGCTTGCGCGCCCGCTCTCGCCCTTCGCACCGGACAGGGTGACGACCGGCTTGCCCTTGTTGTAGCCGAGCACGTTCGCGGTGAGACCGGGCTGGGCGACCGAGATCGGCAGCGGCGCGAGGGCGGTGACGGCGAACAGCGCCAGCAGCGGCAGCCCGCAGATCGCGAGCGTGCGGTGGCGCTTGGAGAGGCGCGGGCGGGGGGCGGAAGGAGTCACCCCCGCAACCTAGCAATCCGCACCACCCTCAGCGCAGCGCGTCCGCCACTTCCTGCGCCGCCCGCACCACGCGCTCGCCCACCTGCTCCGGCACCGCGTCCATGAGCATCACCACGCCCACGCTCCCCTCGATGCCGGTGACGCCGAGCAGCGGCGCGGCGGCGCCGCTGGCGCCCGCCTCGAGTTCGCCGTGGGTGAGTACGTAGCCCGGGTACAGCTCCTGGTCGGGCCCGCGGCCGGCAACTATGGCCCGGCCCGCGGCCCCCTTGTCGAGCGGGTGCCGGAAGCCGGTGCGGTAGGCGACGTGGTAGTCGGTCCAGCTCGGTTCGACGACGGCGACGGCCAGCGCCTCGGTCCCGTCGACGAGGGTGAGGTGCGCGGTAGCGCCGACCTCCTCGGCGAGCGACCGCAGTGCGGGCAGCGCCGCCTCCCGTACGAGCGGATGCACCTGCCGACCCAGCCGCAGCACCCCCAGCCCCACCCGCGCCCGGCCGCCCAGGTCGCGGCGGACGAGCGCGTGCTGCTCCAGGGTGGCGAGCAGCCGGTACACGACGGTTCGGTTGACACCGAGTTTGTTGGACAGCTCGGTCACGGTCAGCCCGTGATCGGTGTCGGCGAGCAGCTTCAGGACACGTAGTCCCCGGTCGAGCGTCTGAGACGTCTCCGCGGTCACGACGCTCCCCCCTCCTGGGATGGTGACGGAGGCACGTCGCGGGGTCGTTCGCGTGGGGTGCGTGCATGCGTCACCGGCTGTGCTTCGCGACGACGCTGCCACGAGGCGTGTGACGGGAAAACTTAGCGATCGGCACCGCTGTCCGGAAGAGCCTGTCCAGAATCCGGTCACCCGAGATCCATCCGTGGGCCGCCCACGCCCCCCTCACCGCGGTCTCGCCACCCCTGCCGGCCACAGCCTCAGGGCCCGCCCCGAGACCGGCGGGCCCCAGCCCGGCCACGGGCGCAGCCCGAGAAGATCGGCCGGCAGCACAGCGCTGGGGGCACCTCCCAGCGGTAGCTGGGGGAGTTACTTCATGCGCGTCGCCCACTCCCGCACCTTCGCGACGCGCTGCTCCAGCTGTCCCGCCGTGGCCTCCGCGCTCGGCGGCCCCCCGCACACCCGCCGCAGCTCGGTGTGGATCACCCCGTGCGGCTTGCCGCTCTGGTGCACGTACGCGCCCACCAGCCCGTTCAACTGCTTGCGCAGCTCCATCAGTTCCTTGTGCGTGACGACCGGCCGCCGGTCGGCCGGCATCTCCAGCAGATCCGCGTCCGCGTCGGCCCGTTTCCTGCTGTGCGAGATCTGCCGCGCCTGCCGCTTCTGGAGCAGCGTCTGCACCTGGTCCGGCTCCAGCAGTCCGGGGATACCGAGGTAGTCCTGCTCCTCCTCGCTGCCCGGGTGCGCCTGCATGCCGAACTCGGCGCCGTCGTACATCACCCGGTCGAAGACCGCGTCCGACTCCAGGGCCTCGAAGGGCAGTTGGTCGTCCTCCCCGGTGTCCTCGTCCTGCTCCCGCTCCGCCTCCGCGAGGAGATCGGCCTCCTCCGCGTACGGGTCGTCCTCGGTGTCCTTCTTCGGCTTGTCGAGAACGTGGTCGCGCTCGACCTCCATCTCGTTCGCCCAGGTCAGCAGCGTCGGGATGGTGGGCAGGAACACCGAAGCCGTCTCCCCCCGCCGCCGCGACCGTACGAAGCGCCCGACGGCCTGGGAGAAGAAGAGCGGCGTGGAGATGGTCGTGGCGTACACCCCGACCGACAGCCGCGGCACGTCCACGCCCTCCGAGACCATCCGGACCGCGACCATCCACCGGTCCTCCGACCCGCGGAAGTCCTCGATCCGCTGCGAGGCGCCGCCGTCATCGGACAGCACCAGGGTCGCCGCGTGCCCGGTGATCTCGCGCAGCAGCTTCGCGTACGCGCGGGCCGAGTCCTGGTCGCTGGCGATGACCAGCCCGCCCGCGTCCGGGATGGCTTTGCGCACCTCGGTCAGCCGCCGGTCGGCGGCGCCCAGCACGGCGGGCATCCACTCCCCGTGCGCGTCGAGCGCGGTACGCCAGGCCTGCGAGACGGCGTCCTTGGTCATCGGTTCGCCGAGCCGCGCCTCGATCTCGTCGCCGGCTTTGGTGCGCCAGCGCATGTTGCCGCTGTACGACAGGAAGATGACCGGCCGCACGACGCCGTCGCCGAGCGCGGTGCCGTAGCCGTAGGTGTAGTCGGCGACGGAGCGCCGCACCCCGTCACGGTCCTCGGCGTAGTCGACGAACGGAATCGGATTCGTGTCGGACCGGAACGGGGTGCCGGTCAGCGCGAGCCGCCGCGTCGCGGGCTCGAACGCCTCCTGGCACGCCTCGCCCCAGGACCGGCTGTCACCGGCGTGGTGGATCTCGTCCAGGATCACGAGGGTCTTGCGCTGCTCGACCCGGTTGCGGTGCAGCATGGGCCGTACGCCGACGCCCGCGTACGTCACCGCGACCCCGTGGTACTCCTTGCTGAGGGGTCCCGCGCTGTAGTCCGGGTCGAGTTTGATCCCTATCCGGGCCGCCGCCTCCGCCCACTGCTTCTTCAGGTGTTCGGTGGGCGCGACGACGGTCACCTGCCGCACGACGTGGTGGTGCAGCAGCCAGGAGGCGAGGGTGAGCGCGAATGTCGTCTTGCCCGCGCCGGGCGTCGCGACGGCGAGGAAGTCGCGTGGCTGCTGCTGGAGATACGCGTCCATCGCCCCCTGCTGCCAGGCGCGCAGCTTGTTGGCGGTGCCCCAGGGGGCGCGGCCGGGGAAGGCGGGCGAGAGGTGGTGGCTGGAGGCGGAAGTGCTGGTAGTCACGGTCTCCGA
>NZ_JBOHCV010000167.1:0-3679 GCF_050698815.1 Streptomyces sp. | reverse complement strand
TGCTGGCCGCCCGCGGTTTCACGATCGCCGACATCACCACCCATCTGCCCAGCCTGGACGAGGTGTTCCTGGCCATCACCGGCCAGAAGGCCACTCATCAGGACGACGAGAACCAGTTCGAGGAGGTGGCGGCGTGAGTACCAGCACCGCTGCCAAGGCCACGGCCGCGCCCACCCAGCCGTCGACGGACCCCGCGCCCGCGGGGCGTCGGAGCCGCGACGAGAGCCGGATCGGGATCAGGGGCGGTGTCCGCCACATCGGCGCCCTTGTCCGGCGCAATGCCCTGCAGATCAAGCAGGACCCCGAGTCGATGATGGACGCACTACTGATGCCCATCATCTTCACCCTGCTGTTCGTCTTCGTCTTCGGCGGCGCGATCGGCGGCAGCTCGGGCGGCGGCCGCGAGAATTACACCGACTACCTGGTGCCCGGCATGATGGCCATGATGAGCATGAACATCGCCATGGCGGTGGGTACCGGCGTCAACGAGGACTTCCGCAAGGGCGTGATGGACCGCTTCCGTTCCATGCCCATCGCCCGCTCCTCGGTGCTGGTCGCCAAGGTCGTGGTGGAGGTCGGGCGGATGCTCGTCGCCATCCTCGTGCTGCTCGTCGTCGGCTTCCTGGTCGGTTTCGACCTCCAGGGTCACTGGACGGGACTGCTGGCGGCGATCGGGCTGACGGCCGTGTTCGGCGCCTCGCTGATGTGGATCTTCGTTCTGCTGGGCCTGACCATGAACACCGCGCAGGGTGTGCAGGGTGTGTCGTTCCTGGTGCTGATGCCCCTGCAGTTCGGCTCCTCGGTCTTCGTTCCCACCCAGACGATGCCGGGCTGGCTGGAGACCTTCACGGACTTCAATCCACTGACCCATGTGGCCGACGCGGCCCGTGGACTGATGCTGGGGCAGGGCGCGGTCGCCGGCCCGGTGCTGTGGACACTGGTGTGGTCGGCCGGGCTTACCGCGGTCACGGCACCGATGGCGATCGCCAAGTTCCGCAGGAAGGCGTGACGCGAGGCCGGCGAAGGCGGGGGTAAGCGGGGGGAGTTCGCCCACCGGGGCCGGCCCCGGGTACGGTCTCCCCCCATGACCGGCACCTCCACCCACCCCGACCACCACCGCATCAGCCCCGTCTTTCTGGGGCTCGCCGCGACCATGGCCGTCTCCGGGGTGGCCGTCTGGTGGGGTCTGGCCGAGGTCACCGGTGTGGCGGTGTTCTTCTTCGTCGTCTCGGGCTGGATCGTCTCGCTCTGTCTGCACGAGTACGCGCACGCCGTCACGGCCCTTCGCGGCGGGGACACCTCCGTCGCCGCGAAGGGCTATCTCACCCTGGACCCGCTGAAGTACACCCACGCCATGCTGAGCATCGTGCTGCCGGTGATCTTCGTCGTCCTGGGCGGCATCGGACTGCCGGGCGGCGCGGTCTACATCGAACGCGGCCGCATCCCGGGGCGCTGGAAGCACAGCCTGATCTCGGTCGCGGGCCCGCTGACCAACGCCCTCTTCGCCGCCGTGCTGACCGCGCCGTTCTGGCTGGACGCCATGGCGGGGGTGCCGTTCGCCTTCCGCTACGCGCTGGCGTTCCTGGCCATGCTGCAGGTGACCGCGGCCATCCTGAATCTGCTGCCGGTGCCCGGTCTGGACGGCTACGGCGTGCTGGAACCGTGGCTCTCCGAGGGTGCACGGCGCCAGGCGGAACCCTTCGCGCCGTTCGGTCTGCTGGTCGTTTTCGGCTGCCTGTGGATCCCGGCGGTGAACGGGGTCTTCTGGGACGCGATCAGCAACGTGATGCGGACGCTGAACGTCTCGGACCTGGACGTCAGCTACGGCTACGACTACTTCCGCTTCTGGCAGGGCGAGCCGGAGCTCTCCGTCACTCCGCCGCTGTAGCGCCCGCGGCTGTGCCCGCGGAGGTACGCGCCTGCCGCGCCCGGCGGCCGTAGTACCAGGCCATGTTCGAGGACAGGCCCGCCAGCAGGACCCACACCACGCCCAGCCAGCTGCCCTTCACGAAGGACAGCACCGCCGCGGCCACGGCGAGCGCACAGACGAGGGTGGCGCAGCGGGCGATCACCCGGCGCGAGCGGGGAGCGGAGGCGGGGGCGGACATGGAAGACGTCTCCAGAAGACGGCGGGACCGGGCGTGTGCCCGGTCATTCTCCCCCATCACCGCAGAGCCCTTCACATGTCGGTGAGACGGATGCCCGCGTGCGCCTTGTAGCGGCGGTTGACCGAGACGAGGTTGGCCACCAGCGACTCCACCTGGTGCGCGTTGCGCAGCCGGCCCGCGAAGACGCCGCGCATCCCCGGGATACGGCCGGCCAGCGCCTGCACGATCGCGCAGTCCTCGCGCACCTCTCCGAGCACCATCACATCCGTGTCGATCTCCTCGGTTTCGGCGTCGGAGAGCAGCACGGCGGAGAGGTGGTGGAAGGCGGCGGTGACGCGGGAGTCGGGGAGCAGAGCGGCGGCCTGTTCGGCGGCGCTGCCCTCCGCGGGCTTGAGGGCGTAGGCGCCCTTCTTGTCGAAGCCGAGCGGGTTGACGCAGTCCACGACGAGCTTGCCGCGCAGGTCGTCGCGGAGCGCCTCCAGCGTCTTGGCGTGCCCGTCCCACGGCACCGCGACGATCACCACGTCGGAGCGGCGGGCGCACTCGGCGTTCTCCGCTCCCTCGACACCCAGGCCCAGTTCACCGGCGGCCTGCTGGGCGCGGTCCGCCGCACGCGAGCCGATGATCACGGACTGGCCCGCCCTGGCCAGCCGGTAGGCAAGCCCGCGTCCCTGATCGCCGGTGCCGCCGAGCACGCCGACGGTGAGCCCGGAGACGTCGGGCAGGTCCCAGGGGTCCTTCTTCGGGGCGGCGGCTGAAGTCGCGTCGGAGGCTGCGTCGGCTGGGCCGGTGGCGTTGGCTGCGGAGGATGACATACGGGGATCCTGCCACCCTGTTTCCTTCACCGCCGCAGTCCGGGTTGGTGAAGGTGATCACGTGCGGAGTGTGATGTCAGGCCTTGACGGCGCCCACGGTCAGCCCCGTGCCCAAGTACCGCTGCGGCACCCGCCGGACTCCCTCACCGGGCCGGCCCGTCACATCCGTACGGGTGACCACGACCGAACCACCTGCCCCGTACGGCCCGTTGCGGCATCATGCCGGGCCATGGATGCCGTTCGCGTCGCACAACTGCGGGAAGTGCTCGCCGGAACCGAGTGGGTGACCTCCGCCCGCCGGTTCGCCGGTTCGCTGCGCGCCTCGGTCACATCGCGCCGGGGCGGGTTGCTGCTGATCGGGACCGCGTCGTACGAGCCGTGGCACCTGGCCGCGCACCTCGACGACGAGGCCGCCTGGTCCGGGCTGCCCGAGCTGTCCCCCACGCTCGTACGGCACCGGGTTCCGCCCGCCGCCCCCGCGCACCTCTCGACCGGGCTGCGCCGGATCGAGTCGGCGGGACGTGGGGAGACCCTTCTCATGGTCGCCCCGGACCAGCCGGGAGCGGGGCTGCTGGAACGGGTCCGGGACGCGCGCCGGGCGGGCGCGACCGTACTGGCGCTGGACGACGACGGAGCCGGCGATCTGAGCGACCTGCACGGCATCGCGCACGACGCGCTGACGGCCCAGCCGGCCGAGGTCGACCTCGACACGATCCAGCACCTGGTCAGCGCGGCGGCCGGGGAGAGCTTCCCCGC
>NZ_JBOHCV010000166.1:0-3304 GCF_050698815.1 Streptomyces sp. | reverse complement strand
GTCGACTTGCCCGAGCCCGTCGTGCCGATCAGGACGACCAGGGACAGGTCCGGTATGCCGAGAACGTCCGGGGTGCCGTTCATCGTGAGCCCTCCTGTACGTCGCGCACGTCGCGCTCACCCGTGATCCGGAACACCGCCATCTGCGTCGGCGGGCCCACACCGGGGTCCTCATCGCCCACCGGCCGGTACTCCACGTCGTAGCCGTACCGGTCCGCGACGCCTTCCGCCCAGGCGCGGAACTGCTTTCTGTCCCACTCGAATCGGTGGTCCGGGTGGCGTACCCGTCCGGCCGGCAGGGATTCCCAGGTGACGTTGTACTCGACGTTCGGCGTCGTCACCACGACCGACGCCGGCCTCGCCGCACCGAACACCGCGTGCTCGAGCGCGGGCAGTCTCGGCAGGTCCACATGCTCGACGACCTCGCTCAGCACCGCCGCGTCGTACCCCTTCAGCCGCCCGTCGGTGTACGCGAGCGAACCCTGCATCAGCTTCACCCGTGCCGCCTGCCGCTCCGGCATCCGCTCCAGGCGCAGCCGCCTGGCCGCCTCGTTCAGCGCCCGCATCGACACGTCCACACCCAGCACCTCGGTGAACCGGCTCTCCTTCAACAGCGCGCCGACGAGCTGTCCCTGACCGCAGCCCAGGTCGAGGACCCGCTGTGCCCCGGTGTCACGCAGGGCCTCCAGGATCGCCTCGCGCCGCTGCACCGCCAGCGGCACCGGCTTCTCTTCGGTGTCCGCGGCCTCGTCGACCGCGTTGTCCAAGTCCTCGGCCTCGGTGTCGTCGGCCTCCGCGAGTCTCGCCAGCTCGAGCCGCTCCAGGGCGTCCCGCGTCAACGCTCCTCGCCGCGACAGATAGCGACGGGTGATCAGCGCATGCTCCGGGTGGCCGGCCAGCCAGCCCTCACCGGCGCGCAGCAGCTTGTCCACCTCGTCGGGGGCCACCCAGTAGTGCTTCGCGTCGTCCAGTACGGGCAGCAGGACGTACAGATGACGCAGCGCGTCCGACAGCCGCTGTTCCCCGGTCAGGACGAGGGTCACGTAGCGCGACTCGCCCCACTCGGGGAACCGTTCGTCCAGCGGCACCGCCTCTGCCTCGACGCTCCACCCCAGCGGTTCGAGCAGCCGCCGCACCAGGCCGGGACCGCCGCGCGCGGGCAGCGCGGGCACCTCGATCCGCAGCGGCAGCGTACGGGCGGCGAGGTCCGGTCGCGCCTCGCACCGTCCCTTCAGGGCACTCGCGAACACGGTCCGCAGTGCCACCGCGAGGAGCGAAGTCGCCGCGTACGGGCGGTCGTTCACATACTGCGCCAGCGCCGAGTCGGGAGCACCGCCACGCCCCTTCCCCCTCCCGCGCCGCACCAGTGACACCGGGTCGACCTCCAGGAGCAGTGCCGCGGTGCAGCGCTCCACCGACGCCTCGGGGTAGAAGACGTGCGCGTCCCCGTACGACGTGGAGAACCGCTGCGCCTTCTCGGGATGCTTGTGCAGCAGGAATCCCAGGTCGGTCGCCGGACTGCCGTCGTTGCCTGTGGTGCCGATCGTCAAGAACACCCGATCGAGTATCCCGGCTCCCGGCCTCGTCCCCTACTGCTTTTCGGCCCCTTCGCACCGCCCGTCCGGGCCTGACGTGCGAGGGGGTTGAACAACCGTGGGCCCGTGGTTACCTTCGGTAGCCCGATCTGAGCATGCTCATGGTCACCTCAACAGCTCGCAGTTCAGCGCAGACAGAGTCGCTACGCGAAGGAGAGCCATGCCCGCATCCAGGAAGCAGCACGCGGACACCGAGGCCGCAGCCCTCAAGTCACCGGACGCGGCGCACACACGCCGCCATGGGCGCCGACTGCCGATCGCCCTCGCCACCGCATTCGCGGTCGTTGCCGCCATGACCGGCGGCGCGGCCGCCACGCCCAACGCGGCCCCGGACACCGCGGATCTGCGGGAAGTGATGTTCGTCGGCAACAACTGGGACGGCACCGCCGACGTGATCGAGTCCAGCGGCGGTTTCGAGAAGCTCGGACGCATCAACGTGATCCCCGACAAGCAGGAACGCCTGGACGAGATCCACGCCGATCCGGTCAAGCTCATCTACTTCCTGGCCATCCGCAACGGACCGGGCGAGGGGCACGACCAGTTCGTCGACGACATGTACTCCACCCCCGACGGGAAGGCCATGGTCGTCTCACGCCCGAGCTTCGCCGACGTCGTCTCCATCGACGTGGCGACCGGGAAGCTCAACTGGCGCTTCCCCGTGTCCGGTTACCGCTCCGACCACATGGCGGTCTCCCCCGACGGCGAGCGCGTGGCCGTTTCCGCCTCCACATCCAACACCGTCCACGTCCTCGACATCACCACGGGGAAGGAAGCCGGCTCCTTCAAGACCGGGGACAAGCCCCACGAGAACGTGTTCACCGCCGACGGCGAGCACATCTGGAACATGGCCATCGGCGACGTCCATACCGCCACCGACGAACCCTGGCTGGACTGGACGAAGGGCGACCGCAAGATCACCGTCGTCGACGCGGCCACCTTCAAGGCGGTCAAGGTCATCGACATGCGCGAGCGGCTCGACGCCTTCGGCCGCAAGGACCTCTCCGACGCCGTCCGGCCGGTGGCCTTCACCCCCGACGAATCCAAGCTCTACTTCCAGGTCTCCTTCTACAACGGCTTCCTCGAGTACGACGTCGCCGGCGACAAGATCACCCGCGACAAGACCCTCCCCAAGAACCCCGACACCAGCGAGGACCGCACCACCTGGGTCAACGACTCCCGCCACCACGGCATGTCGATGAGCCCGGGGGGCGACAAACTCTGCGTCGCCGGAACCATGGACGACTACGCCACCGTCGTGGACCGCGACACCCTGAAGGAAGGCCCCCTGGTCACCGCCTCCAAGCCGTACTGGGCGACGGTCAGCGGCGACGGCAAGTCCTGCGTCATCTCGGAGAGCGGAAGCGACCAGGTCACCGCCATCGACTTCGCCACCGGGAAGAAGACGGTCTCGGTGCCCGTCGGAGACCACCCGCAGCGCGTCCGCATCGCCCACGTGCCGGCCGACTGGACCAGCCCCGGCCGTGCGTGACCGTCAGGTGCCGACGTAGGCCGCGAGGTGCTCGCCGGTGAGGGTGGAGCGGTCGGCGACGAGGTCGGCGGGTGTGCCCTCGAAGACGATCCGGCCGCCGTCGTGGCCGGCGCCGGGGCCCAGGTCGACGATCCAGTCGGCGTGCGCCATGACCGCCTGGTGGTGCTCGATGACGATGACCGACTTGCCGGCGTCGACGAGCCGGTCGAGCAGGCCGAGCA
>NZ_JBOHCV010000165.1:0-3436 GCF_050698815.1 Streptomyces sp. | reverse complement strand
CGCGAGTCCGGCGGTCTGAAGACGGCCGCTACCACCACGTTCGTCTGATCGGCCGGACACGGCCTAGGCGCCCGAGACCTCCAGCGGGGCGTCCAGCAGGGCCGCCGCGGTGAAGAGTTCGACGCCCACCGTGATCGCGCGCTCGTCCGCGTCGAAATGGCCCTGGTGCAGATCGCGCAGGTGGCGGTCGCCGGGCGGGCGCACGCCGAGCCGTGCCATCGCGCCGGGCACCTGCTCCAGGTACCAGGAGAAGTCCTCGCCGCCCAGGCTCTGGTCGGTCTCTTCGACGGCGGGCGTGCCGAGCCGTGCCGTCATGGCCGCGCGCAACAGCTCCGTACTGCCCGGCTCGTTGACGACGGGCGGTACGCCGCGCACGTACGTGATCTCGGACTTGGCCCGGTGCAGGGTGGCCGTCTCGTCGATGGCGGCGTGCACGAGATCGGGCGCTTCCCGCCAGGTCTCCAGGTCGAGGCAGCGCAGGGTGCCGGACAGCTCGGCCCGCTGCGGGATGACGTTGCACGCGTGCCCGGATTCGATCCGGCCCCAGGTCAGCGCGAGGCCGGAGCGGGCGTCGACGCGGCGGGAGAGCAGGGCGGGTACCTCGGTGACCAGCTTGGCCGCAGCGGTGACCAGGTCGGTGGTCAGGTGCGGTCTCGCGGTGTGACCGCCCGAGCCGTTGAGGGTGACCTCGATGCGATCACAGGCGGAGGTGATGGCTCCGGGGCGCAGCCCGATGCGGCCCGCCTCCACACGGGGGTCGCAGTGCACGGCCATGATGCGTCCGACGCCCTCCAGCGCACCGCCGTCGATGGCGTCGGTGGCGCCGCCGGGCAGCACCTCCTCGGCAGGCTGGAAGACCAGCCGCACGGAGCGGGTCAGACGGCCCGCACGGGCGAGCTCGGCGAGGACGAGCCCGGTGCCGAGCACGACGGCGGTGTGCACGTCGTGACCGCAGGCGTGGGCCCGTTCGGGGACCGTGGAGCGATACGGAACCGTCTTCGTGTCCGGGATCGGGAGCGCGTCGATGTCGGCACGGAACGCCAGCAGCGGGCGGACACCGTCCCAGTCGGCGGTGAGCCCGGGGTGGATGTCGCACAGCAGACCGGTGCCCAGCGGCAGGGTGCGGGGACGCAGCCCCGCCTGCTCCAGCCGGGCCTTGATCGCGGCGGTGGTGCGGAATTCCTGGTTGCCCAGCTCGGGGTGCATGTGCAGGTCGCGGCGGAAGGCGACGAGCTCCTCGCGAAGCGCGGCGGGAACCCGGCCGGGCAATTCCGGCACCACGCCGAGCAGGGCCGCTTCGACGGCCGCCTCGCCGGTCGGGTCCACCTCCGGCTCGGGGGACAGGAGACTGTTCATATTCCGCAGGGTAGGCGCACCTGGCTGGCCGAAAACAGCGGATCACCCGAAGTTCAGCCCCTCAGGCGATCAGAAATCCTCGACGGGGGCGATTATGTCCGAATGGCGATGGGTATATCTACGCGCTCGCCGGCCCGGCCGGCTCCGCCGTTCCCAGCCGCCGTACGTTGCGCGCGCTACCCGTGACGCCGGAGAGGAACCCCTCCGCGCGCGGTGAGGCGCCCTCGGCGAGCCATGCCCGTTCCACATCGCAGACCGCCACCGTGACCGGAGTGCCGGCGAGCGCGAGCGGGAGCGTGTGCACGACGGTGGAGGGGAAGCTCAGGATCGTGGGGGCGATGGGGCCGCGCCGCGCGACCAGTTCCAGTGGCAGGTCGGGCCGGACGATCTCCAGGCCGGTGGCCGCCGTCACGCGCTGCAGCTTGTCGCTGTTCTCGCGGCGGTGCGCGAAGTAGCGGGTGGCTCCGTACGTACGGGCCAGTTCCGTGACCGCCGTCAGGTACCGCTCCAGGTCGACGACGCCGGTCTCCACCAGGGAGGTGCCGACCAGATCGGTGCCCCGGGTCAGCCTGGGCGGGCCGAATCGGGCGCGGGTCCAGGCGAAGTCGTTGGGGGTGACGGTGACGCCCAGCTGACGCAGCTCCACGACGGAGGCGTCGACAGGCATCGAGCTGAAGATCTCGACGCCGCTCTCTACGCCCTGGTGAGTGCCGGCCCCGCCCGTACCGGGGGTGAGACGGGCACGCGCGCGCCGGGCGAAGGGCGCGAACAGGGCGGCCCGCGGCCCTCCCGAGCCCTTGCGGTGCCAGCGCACCAGGCGTTCACCGCGGGCGAGCTGGGAGACGAACTCCATGGTGGCGGTGCCGTCGTCGACGACCACGACGCGGCGCGCGGCGGTGAGCGTGAGCAGCAGCTGCACGTACCGCGAGAAGGGGTCGCCGATGACGACCCGGCGGGCGCGGCGCAGCTCGCCGGCGAGCGAGCCGACGGTCCTGAGCGGCTCGGTCGCGCCGCCCCGTGCCTCTTCCCAGCGCACCGCTATGCCCTCGTCCCGCGCCAGTTCCGCGACGCGGCGCAGCTGACCGCGGGTCATCGGGTCGTTCGGCGACAGCACGACCACGGTGAGGCCGGCCGCCGAAACCGCGTCCTGGTGGGCCCATTCCAGGACGTTGAGAAGCTGTACCGGGCTCTCGACGAAGGCGAGCGTGCCGCCGGCACGCCTCCGGGACACTCCCCGGAGACGGCCGCGCGGCACGGGCCACTGCCCGTCAGGTCGGCTCAAGGCTGACGCTCCGTCAGACCGCTGCCGGCTCGCGGGAACCGGCCTGGTCCGACTCCTCGGCCTCGGCGACGACGCCCTTGACCCGGCGGAGCTTCTCCATCGGCTTCAGCTCGCTGTCGTACACCTTCTTCACGCCGTCACCCAGCGACTCCTCGATGGTGCGGATGTCGCGCACCAGGCGCTGAAGGCCGCCCGGCTCGACGGAGGCGGCCTGGTCGGAGCCCCACATGGCGCGGTCGAGGGTGATGTGCCGCTCGACGAAGCAGGCGCCGAGCGCGACGGCGGCCAGCGTGGTCTGCAGGCCGGTCTCGTGGCCGCTGTAGCCGATCGGGACGTTCGGGTACTCGCCCTGGAGGGTGTTGATGACGCGGAGGTTGAGCTCCTCGGCCTGCGCCGGGTACGTCGACGTGGCGTGGCACATCAGGATGTTGTCGCTGCCGAGGACCTCGACGGCGTGCCGGATCTGCTTCGGCGTCGACATGCCGGTGGAGAGGATCACCGTACGGCCGGTGGCACGCATCGCGCGCAGCAGCTCGTCGTCGGTGAGCGAGGCGGAGGCCACCTTGTAGGAGGGCACGCCGAACTTCTCCAGGAACGCGACGGACTCCACGTCCCACGGCGAAGCGAACCAGTCGATGCCGCGCTTGGCGCAGTGCTCGTCGATGGCGCGGTAGCCGCCCTCGTCGAACTCGACGCGGTGCCGGTAGTCGATGTAGGTCATGCGGCCCCAGGGGGTGTCGCGCTCGACGTGCCACTGGTCGCGCGGGGTGCACACCTCGGGGGTGCGCTTCTGGAACT
>NZ_JBOHCV010000164.1:0-7348 GCF_050698815.1 Streptomyces sp. | reverse complement strand
GTGCTGCGGCGCGTGGGCCTGGTGGCCACGCGCCGCCACGGCAGGACCAGCCGGCACAGCCTCACTCAGCTCGGTGCGGAACTGCTGATGCAGTGCATGCCGTCCCCGTCACCGTCCCTGTCCGGTCCGGCCGGGTGAGCGGGACGGACCGGTCCCCCGCTGATGTCTACTCCCCCGCGTGCGCCTTCCGGACCGCGGCGACGTCGAGCTTCTTCATCCGGAACATCGCCTCGGTGGCCCGCTTCGCCTTCTCCGGGTCGGGGTCGCCGACCAGGTCGAAGAGTTCGACGGGAGTAACCTGCCAGGACACGCCGTACTTGTCCTTCAGCCAGCCGCAGGCCACTTCCTGGCCCTCTTCGGTGAGCTTGTTCCAGTAGTGGTCCACCTCGTCCTGGTCCTTGCAGCGGATCTGGAAGGAGATGGCCTCGTTGAAGGTGAACTCCGGCCCGCCGTTCAGTCCGACGAACTTCTGGCCGTTGATCTCGAACTCGACCGTCAGCACCGAGCCCGCGGGCCCCGGCCCGGCCTCGGTGTAGCGGCTGATCTTGCCGATCTTGCCGTCCTTGAAGATCGACAGGTAGTACTCCGCCGCTTCCTCGGCCTGCCCGTCGAACCACAGGCATGTGGTAAAGCCGTCACCGGTCATCGGTACCTCCAGGTGTGAGAGTCACCTGTACCGACCGGACTCGCGCCCGGAACTCATCGGCCCGCCGGCAGCGCTCGGCGGGCTACTGCCCGCTCCGCGCGGGACGCCCGCGAGGCGGGCCGTCAGGCGTGCTCGCCGAAGGCCCGCCGCTGCTGCCGCCGGAGCCTGCCGCGGAAGAGCCGTGCCACCGGCGGGACCGGGACGCCGCCCTTCTCCTCCGGACCCGCGACGGAGGCGAGCCACGGCGGCATGAAGCCGAGCGTCCAGCTGGGTGCCGTCTTGAGCATCCCGCGCTCGAGCTCCTTCCAGGCACGCTCGTCCAGCGCCGGAGCCAGCCGGCCGAGGAGCTCGTTCTCCTCGTCCTCGGCGTGCTGCTTCAGCAGCGCGTTCAGCTTCGCCGTACGTACGGCCAGCTCGGCGGCCGTCTCCCCGCCGGACGCCAGCCGCTCGCAGGCCCGCATGGTGGCGTGCAGGGACTCGGCGAGCTCCTCGTGTTCGGCCGTCATCATCGAGAGCGCCTCCTCATCCGCGCCCCGCTCCCGCAGCCGCGGCCAGAGGTACTCGTCCTCGCCCTCGTGATGGTGCTCGATCACCTCGAGCAGCCTGCCCGCGTAGGTGCGCAGCGCCGCCGTCCGGCTCTCGTCCGGCGTGTGCGCCAGCTGCTCCGCGGTGCGCTGCAGGCGGTCGAGATCCCGGACCATCGCCCGGTGTACGAGCAGCATGGTCTGGTGCCCCTTGGGCAGCGCGGCGATGGGTCGGCTCATATGCATGAACTCCCTACGGGGAAGGGCGGGTTCGGCGCCGCCCGCTGGACGCAGACCGAGCTGTCGTCAGATTAGCGGTGCCCAGGGGCGTCGGCGGCGGCCACGAACATCGGTACGGCGAGAAACAGGCGGCCGGAACCGGCGCGCGCTTCCTGTTCCGCGATCCACTGGTCGGCCCGGTGCCGCGTGACCGCTCCCACGGTGACGGCCGCCGCCGCCAGACCGTGGAGCACGGGCAGCATCGAGGCGTCCGTGGAGATCCCGGTGTGCGCTTCCACGGTCACGTTCCGGAACTCCGCGTCCAGCAGCAGGTTCCGGTACCGCCGGGCCGTACGCGGACCGGGGACCGCATCCGCGCGGGCATGCACGATGGTGCGGGTGAGCTCGGCGTCGTCCGAGTCGATGACGAAGGTGTCCCAGTCCTGTCCGAGCAGGACGACGCGCCCGTCGCCCGGCGCCAGCACGCGCGCCGCCTCCGCCAGGGCACGTGCCGGTTCGTCGAGGTTGTGGAAGACCTTGTCGGCCCGGTATCCGCGCACGGCGCCATCGGCGAAGGGCAGGTCGTACGCACCGGCCCACCGGAAGTCCAGGCCGGGGTGGCGTCGGCGGGCGGCCGCGAGCATCCCCTCGTCGATGTCCACACCGGTGGCGTTCGCGCCCGCGCCGGACAACTCCGCCACCGCACGCCCAGCGCCGCAGCCGACGTCCACGGCGGGCATGTCCGGGCCCATGCCCAGCAGTTCGTACGAGCGCTGCCGCAGCGCGCGGGCATCGGGCCGCTCGTCGAGCCGGTCGAGGATCTCGAGCAGCCCTCCGTCGGCATCGTCGGGCGCGTGGGGGCCGTCGGGCCCGGAATCTGTTCCCTGTTTCTTGACCATGCGCCCAGGCTCCGGCTTCATGTCGACATGAAGTCAAGCCAAGACGCGCGCCTGCCGGACCGGACACTGAGCGTCGGGGCGCTGGCCGAACGATTCGGCCTGGCCACCCACGTACTCCGGCACTGGGAAACCGTGGGACTGCTGCACCCCGACAGGGACCGCAACGGCCGTCGCCGCTACAGCCATCGCCACCTCGTCCAGGTCGCGGTGATCCTGCGCGCCAAGGAGGGCGGACTGTCGCTCGAGGCGATCCGCGACATGACGAACGCCCCGAACGGGGCGACGCGGCGCACCATGCTGATGGAACAGCGCGACGCACTGGCCCGCCGCATCGCGGGCCTGCGGAGGTCGCTGGACCTCATCCAGTGCGCACTGGACTGCGAGCACGAAGACATCACCGCATGCCCGAACTTCCAGCAGGCCGCGGGGATTCCGCCGGAGTTCCCATGAGCATGCGGCCCAGGACCGGCCAACACTTGCCCCGGTTCACCGGTCGGCGGGCAGGCTGGAACTCGGGGGGTACCGCTCAACCACTGCGCTCCCCGCCGCGGGCACCGGACCCGGTTCCCTCAGGCAGCCGCTCGAGCACCGCCTCGGCCAGGCCCCGGAACTCCCGGAAGCAGGTCTGGACGTACTGCTGCGCACTGCCCAGCGCCCCGTCTGCCGGTTTGAGGTCGAACATGGGCTTTCGCGCATCGTGAGCCAACGGCGTCAGGCTGCGATAGTTGCGCAGGGTGGCGATGCGATGGCTCGCGTCGTCCCGGGAAGGTGGCTGCTGGTCGAGCACCGCCGTGTTGAACACCCAGGGGATACGTTCCAGCCAGCGCTCGTACGCCTTCAACGGCCGGTCGAGACGCATCTCCGGCTGCATGATGACGTAGCCGAGCGGGGTCATGGCGGCGCGCGGCGCATGGAAGCCGTCGGGGATGCGGGGCAGTACCAGCTGCTGCCAGTCGTGCCGCCACGTACGCAAGGTGGGACCGAGGTTGGTCAGTCCCTTGAGCGAGAAGAGGTCGGCAGCCAGCGGCATCAGCACGGTGTCAGCCGCGATGAGCGCCGCTCTGTTGATGGCTCCGAGGTTCGGTCCCACGTCGAGGAGCACGATGTCGGCCTGCACAGAAGCTGTCACCTGAGCAACAGTCCGATGAAAGGCGGTGGTGGTACGGATCGCAGCGATGTCGCCGGCGAAGGTCCTGGACCATTCCATCGACAACTTGTCCTCGAACCGGCTCAGATCGAGACTGCCCGGCAGCAGCCACAGATCAGGCATGAGGGCAGCGGGTTCGACGGGCGCGATGTCGCCCGTCCCTTCAAGGATCGGCCGTACGGCGTCAGCGATGGTCTGTCCGGCGTGCACCCGGCTGAAGCCGGGTAGCGAAGGATGCGCTGCCCCCTGCTCGATGAGCTCCGAAGAACTGTCCTCCCAGAGCTCCTCGATCTCGCTCTCGTCCAGACACATCGAGGTCAGATTTGCCTGCGGATCGAGGTCGACGGCCAGCACCCGCAGCCCGAGCCGCCGGAACATGTGGGCAAGGTGGTAGGTCAGCGTCGTCGTGCCCACGCGGCTGTTGTTGAACAGCGCGATGGAGGTCATGATTCGGCGGTCGCGGCGACGGCCAGGAGGTCGGCTTCCCGGCCGTGCCGGGCGATCAGTTGCAGGCCGACGGGCTCGCCTGCGGTGGTGAGACCCGCGGGAACGCTGATCGCCGGGTGTCCGCTGACGTTGAAGGACCAGGTCACCGCGACACCGTGTTGTGTCCTGCTGCGCTGCCTTGGGCCAGAGTGACGCTGTGCAGCGGCGCCATACAGTGCGATGTCGCCCTGGTCACTCGTCACACCTGGGGGGCGCGCTTCTCGCCCAGCCACGCGCCTCGCCCTCGTCGATGAGGCGACGTCCGGCTTTCCACAGTGCGGAGGATGCGTCCCCGATCACTGCTTTGCGGGCTCGAACATCGTCGGCGGTAACGCCTGGGGTGCGCCACGTGCCACCGCGGGCCATCCAGTTAAGAAGAAGTGGCTGCAGCCGGTCCATGGCCTTGGCGAATCTGGCTTCGGGGGTGCGGCGTTCCTCGAACTCGTCCCAAAGGGTCCGCATGCGCTGAGCTTGATCCGTCGGCAGCAGAGAGAAGAGTTCGTCGGCGGCGACACCTTCCCGCTCCTGCTGGTCGACGCCCGCGGCACTGTCGTACAGGGGGGTGTCGCCAGCGTAGATCTCCACGAGATCGTGCAGCAGGACAAGCTGAATCGTGTGTCCTACGTTGATCGGCTGGTCGGAGTGTTCAGCGAGGATCGCGACCATCATCGCCAGGTGCCATGAGTGCTCTGCGTCGTTCTCGCGGCGGTCGGTCGCAGCGAGGGGCGACTGGCGAAGGATGATCTTGAGCTGGTCCACCTCTACGAGGAACGTGAGTTGGGCGCGCAGTCTTTCGTCGAGATCGTCGGGGAAGGGCGTCTTCTCAGCAAGCAGGCTCCGTCGTTCATCGCTCATGCGCTCATCGTGACACTCACAGCCCCGGCTCTACGGGCAATCGAGCGGCGCCAGCACCCTTCACCTCTCCGAAGCGCCGTCATCCGCTGGTCAACCTTCGCTGCCCGCTCGCCCGCGAGCAGCGGCCACAGTTCGATGAAGGCCCGGAGATGCCCGGATCGTCCCGTGCGATCCGGGACAGAGCCGCCGTGGTGACCTCGCGCGCCGACAGGCGGCCCGCATTGACCTCGGCGGCGATCGCCGATGCGGACCACGTGCCGTGGTCGTCGTTCGGGGTGGTGGGGCTCATCCGTTCCCTCCACGGCTGGCCGCGTTCACGGCAGCCAAGGTGGCGCGGACGCGTTCGGCGGTGGTCGCGGTACGGACGTGAGCGGGGTCGGCGTCCCATTCCCGGCCGCCGCGCACCGGGCGCAATTGGAGCCTGCCTCCTGACTGGTCCATGACCTCGCCGACCCGGCCCCGTTCCTCGTCGAAGACGACGGTGCCGTTCGTGGGCGGTGACGGCTCCGTCAACGGTCCGCCGCACCGTGCAGCGCGGCGGCGAGAGCGGCGGCGGTCTCCAGGTTGCAGCGGCCCAACTCGATCAGCGGGCGCGGGTCGACGGGGCTGCCGCACGAGGGCAGGTCGATGGACAGAGAGGGCAGGGTGATGCCGGCGGCCGTCAGGGCGTCCTCGAGCCGGACCACGGCACGGGTGGAGTCGCTGATGGCGTCGACGACACGGTCGTCGGGGAGTTCGGAGTGGAGTGCGTACATGGATCAGCCCTTCGGTGATGGCTCGAAGGTCGCCTGTTGTGACCTTTCACACTCATAGCGTCACCGAGTGCGGCTACGGTGAGTAGGGGGATCGACCCAGCAAGCAGTCTGCGAACAGGGGACGCCGGCCATGACCCAGCCCAAGGAACTCGACCCGTACACCTCTCCACGCGCTTTCTACGGGGCGGAACTTCGCCGACTGAGGGAGGCCGCCGGGCTGTCGCAGGACCAGTTGGGAGAGCGCGTCTTCTGCTCCGGCACGTACGTGGGGCAATTCGAGTCGGCCGTACGGCGGCCCCAGACGGACGTCTCCAAACTCTTCGACGACGTGCTGGGAAGCGGCGCCCACATCCAGCGCCTGTGCAAGCTCGCCCGCAGCTCGAAACACCCCGACTACTTCGCCGACGCCGCAGAATTGGAGAAGCTGGCCACCACGATCAGCGAGTACGCACCCATGCTGGTGCCGGGCCTGCTCCAGACCGAGGCCTACGCGCGAGCGCTGACCCGCGCCACGCTGCCGCTCGACCCCGAGGAAGAGATCGAGGCGCACGTACGTACGCGGCTCGACCGGCAGCGGCTGCTGGACAACTCAACAACGCCCCAGTTGTGGGCGGTCATCCACGAGACGGTGCTCCGCGTGCCGATGGGCGGGCCGACTGTCATGCGTGAACAGCTGCTTCACCTGGTTCAACTGGGACGTTCGCATCGCATCATCGTCCAGGTGCTCCCGTTCTCCGCCGCGGCCCATGCAGTGATCAACGGCATGGCATCGGGGATGGCATTCAGTGATGCACCGCCCGTGACGTACACAGAAGGCGCTGGCACAGGCCAACTCATCGACGATCCCTCATTGGTCGAGCAGAACCAGAAGTCATACGATCTCGTCAGGGCTGCCGCGCTCTCACCGGTCGCATCCCTGACCCTGCTCGAATCAGTGGCTGAGGACTACACGACACCATGAGCACTGCACCCGACCTGAGCACGGCGACCTGGCGCACGTCGTCCTACAGCGACGGTCAAGGCGGAAGCTGCGTCGAGGTCGCCGACGGCTTCGCCGGTGTCATGCCCGTCCGGGACAGCAAGGCCCCCGAGGGCCCCGCACTCGTCTTCCCGGCCGACCGCTGGACCGCGTTCGTCTCGGCGGTCAAAGACGGCGCGTTCCCCTCCATCTGACCAGCTCCGGGCCGACCTCACCCGCCAAGGCCGCGACGACTGGATCGCCGCGCTCGACCACTAGCCTTGGATGCGGCAAGTTTGACCGGCGACTGGCTCTGAGTAGGAGGTTGGGGTGTCACTCGAGCTCACAGCGGGGGACCGGGCGATGCTCGACGGGGAGGCCGGGGAGGCCTCGCGGTTCGCCATGCGGCTGCTGGTCGGCGTCGCCGAAGCCACCGCGGCAGCACGGCTGATCAGCGTGACATCCGCTCACCTCGTCGGCTGCTTCTACACCGGCACGGTCGGCCTGGACTACGCCCGCAGGCTGATCTCACAGGGCGCCCAGGTGCGGATTCCGACCACCTTGAACACCGGCGCGGTCGACCTGGTGCACGGCCAGGACCACTCCGACCCCCCGGAAGCGCGGGCCGCCCGTGAGCTGATGGACCTCTACCAGAAGATGGGTGCACGCCCTACGTGGACGTGCACCCCCTACCAGGTGGGTCACCGACCGGCCGTGGGCGAGCAGGTCGCATGGGGGGAGTCGAACGCGGTCGCCTTCGCCAATTCCGTCCTCGGCGCCAGAACCAACCGCTACGGCGACTTCGTCGACGTGGCGGCGGCGCTGACCGGACGTGTCCCGGACACCGGGTTCCACCGTC
>NZ_JBOHCV010000163.1:0-2077 GCF_050698815.1 Streptomyces sp. | reverse complement strand
CCACCGCGTCCGCCGCGCCCCTCGCGTTCCGGCCTGCCCTTCCCGCGCCGGTGGCTGCCACCGCGCGAGGCGGACGGCCCACCCGCGCCGGCGAGCCGTGCGTCGGGCCGCTCGGGCGGGAGGAGGGCGGGCAGCTCCGCCGTCTCCCCCGTACCGCACCGCGCGAAGGGCTCGAGGTCCGGGCCGGTCCAGCCCTCCTCCACCGCCTCCGGCATGTCGACATACGGTCGTATGTGCATCGGGTCGACGTGCTCGGCCGTGAACGGCCCCACGCAACCGCAACCCGTCCCCCCGGCCACGGTCAGCTCCGCGCCACAGCCCGGACAGCATCGGTGTGCCGTCATCCTGACCCCTCCCCTGGGTGGTGCCGCTACGCCCCCGCGCGACCGTGCCACCCCGAATCGTTGGCAACTGTCCAGCCGTGCACCCTACGCGGTCCGGATTCGGGCGGTTCCACCGCGGTCCGAACCGGCGTACGAGCACGCGCTTTACGGCGCCAGCGCCTCGTACAGGCTGAACGCGCCGAGGGCGAGCATCAGGGCGGCCGCGACCCTGGTGATCAGCTTCAGCGGCACGAACCGCATGAGTGTGCGGCCGCCGAGAATGCCGATCGCGGCCACCGACCACAGCGCGAGCACGGCCCCGAGACCGACGGAGAGCGGATCGTCGTACCGCGCCGCGAGGTTCGCCGTCATGATCTGCGTCAGATCGCCGAACTCCGCGACCAGGATGAGCATGAAGCCGCTGGCCGACACCTTCCAGAAGGACTCGTCGACCGGAGCCCGGGTCTGCTCCTCCGCCGCCTCGTCCTTCTTCAGCAGCAGTACCGCCGCGCCACCGAGGAAGAGCACACCGACGACGGCCTGGAGCAGGCGGTGGGGAAGCAGGGTCAGCACGCTGCCGGCGGCGACGGCGAGCGCGACGTGCAGGACGAAGGCGGCGGCGACACCGGCGAAGACGTACGAGGCGCGGTAGCGGGTGCCGAGCAGCAGGCCGGCGAGGGCCGTCTTGTCGGGCAGTTCGGCGAGGAAGACAACGCCGAAGACGACGGCGACGACTGAGATGCTGATCACGGAGGGGTTCCTCTGGGTTCGGGCTGCCCTGCCGGCGCTGAGCACACTTCGGCACGGCAGCGTCGTACATGACGGACACTGCTTGCCGAAGGTCTCGCTGGCGTGGCGGCTGCGAACGCGGACTCGTGTGCTGCCGGTTCCAGGTACCACGCTCCGGGCGCCGGGGCGGGACCCGCGCCGCGGCGCACCGCCGACCGGGCGATGGCCGTACGACGGGCGGGACGCCCAGTATGTCGACGGTCCGGCGAAGAGCTACTCCCCTTCAGTGCGGCGAGGCTACGCGATGCAGGCGCCCGTACGCGATCAGCTCCAGCACCGCCCCGACGGCGATCACCTGCACCAGCAGCAGCGCGACCAGGACGAAGAGCTGCACCGCGCCCGCCAGCAGCGGCGAGGCGCCGCCCAGCAGCATGCCGACGAAGGCGCCGGGGAGGGTGACCAGGCCCACGGTCCGGGTCTGGTCCAGGCCGGGCAGCAGGGCGCCGGCGGCGACCGGGCGGGCGATCTCGAGCCGGGCCTCGCGCGACAGCAGTCCCAGCGACAGTGCCGCCTCCACCTCGCCCTTACGGGTCTGCAGCTCCTCCAGCGCGCGCCGGCCCGCCAGTACCGTCGCCGTGAGCGCCCCGCCGATCAGGATGCCGGCGATGGGGACGAGGGCGACGCCGCGCAGCGGCACCAGCCCGGTGAGCAGCAGGATGGCGAGCACCGGCAGCACCCCGGCCCCGATCGGGACGGCGGACCACCACCAGGAGCCGTTGCTGGTGAGGCGGCGCCCCGCCGTGCGTACCGCCACGGCGAACATCAGCGCGACGAAGGCGAGCAGCGTCGGCACCGCGCCGACCACCCAGCCGATCACCCAGGAGACGGCGGCAAGTTGGACCGCGGCACGCAGTCCGGCGGTGAGGATGGCGCGCGCGGAGGGGCGGCCGTCGTCCTGCGTGAGGCGGGCGTACGCGGCGATGGCGGCGGCGGCGACCAGCAGGGCCGCCAGGACGGCGCCGAGG
>NZ_JBOHCV010000162.1:0-7493 GCF_050698815.1 Streptomyces sp. | reverse complement strand
GTCGTACTCCGAGAGCCCTTCGAGCTTCCACAGCAGGGCATCACGGGCGGACTGCAGGTAAAAGTGAAGATCAGCCTTGGGGTCAGATGCGGTCATGCGGCAAGTCTGCCGCTCGCGCGATCTGTGTCCATCGCTCGCGGCGAACCAGATCATCTGACACAACGAGCGAATCGGGCCAGAATGCGCGTGCGCTCGTGATTATTCCTGCTCGGGCAGGCGGTTGATCCCCTGATCAACCGACCCCGGTTGCAGGGCCTACTGCGGGGGCTGGGAGCCGTACACGATGGCACCCAGGATCGCGGCGATGGCGATCCAGTGGCCGACGACGGCGGCCCTCTGCCTCATGACGCCTGCTCGGGCTGTTCGGTGCGGGCCTCCAATTCGGCGACCGCCTCCTTCAACAGCTCGGAGACCTCCCGGCGTTGGGCGAGGAAACGTGCGCAGGGCAGGCACACGTACGCGCTACCACCAGGGCCGGAGCCCTGCTCGATGATGGCCGCCAGGGCGACATCCTCTGCCCACCCTTTATGCCAGGCGCAGTAGCCGCCCCGCATGCCTTCGGCGTTCACTCGGCCACCACCTGGCGTGGACCGAGCGCGTCGGCGATGACCGCCGACAGTGCCTCGTGCAGCAAGTCGGGGTCAGTCAGCGGCCGGCTGTCCGTGACCGGCCGCGCCCAGTGCGGGCCCGTCGAGCTCACGCGGTCGCGGGGTGGCACGGTCACCCAGCTCGCCGTGCTCAGGATCTGCACGAGCGCCACGTCCGGGAAGCGCCAACTCGCGGCCGTCCCGGTGCTGATGAGCCAGTACAGACGGTGCCCGTACGGATCCCGGACGACCGCTCCGCAGTCCTCACCGAGCCGTGCCAGCACACGGTCGCCCAGGTAGGCGGGTGCCCTCACCGCGTCCCACCAGACACCGGTCTCCGTCAGCTCGGCGTCCGGCCCTGACGGCAACGCCCATCTCGTCGTGCGGGTAGCCATGAAATCCTCGCCCTGGTCGTGTGATCGTCTGTAACGAGGTAACTCCTCAGGGCGATGAGAGAGGTAGCGTTGGGGCGAGGCAATGCATGAAAGCCATGAAAGCTGTCGGGAGTTGACCATGGCACGCACTCGTAACTCTGCACTCGCGGCCCTGCTTGACCAGGCAGGATGGTCGCGGACACAGATGGCCGCCGCGGTGAACCGCATGGGAGTGGAGGCCGGCCTGTCCTTGCGCTACGACCCGACGGCCGTCTCCCACTGGGTCGCCGGGACCATGCCGAAGGAGCAGGCCAGGCCCGTCATCATCGAGGCACTGTCGAGGAAGCTGAAACGACCGGTGACCCTCGCGGAAGCCGGCCTCGCGTCGAATGGAACTGCCGACGCGGCGCATGACGGTGACACCGTTTCCGAACTCCTCGACGCCGGACGGCAGGACATGGACCCGGCGCGCAGGGGTGTGCTCACCGCAGGCGTGTACTCGGCAGCTCTCGCGGTACCGGGTTTCGAGGATGTCTTCGGCCGGTCGGCGACCGGCAGCACGTCCCGCACCGCCCGTATCGCGGAAGGGGAGGTGGCGACCGTACGGTCCATGACGGACAAGATCGCGGACATCCTCGACGAACTCGGCGGCGGTCACGCGCGTCCGATGGCGGCCGCGTTCCTGGTCAACACGGTCGCGCCGTACCTGAAGGCTTCCGCGACCGAGGCCGTTCGCAAGGACATGCTGGCCGCCGCTTCGGACCTGGTGTATCTGACGGGCTGGATGGCGATGTACGAGCGCAGGCACGGGCTGGGGCAGCGCTACTACGTCAAGGCACTGAGGCTGGCCGGAGCCGCTAAGGACCACGTGACTTACTGCCGCACCCTGCGGGGGATGAGCCTTCAAGCGTCCAACCTCGGACACGGAACGAAGGCATTGGAGCTGGCGGACTCTGCAGCCGAGGCGTCGCCCAAGGCCGGCCCGCGGCTGAGGGCTTTCCTTGCCGGGCAGCAGGCGCACGCCGAGTCGATGACGGGTAGTCGGCAGAGGGCCACGGCCCGGCTGCGGGAAGCGGAGACCGCGTTGTCGAAGGCGGACTCGCGGCGCGAAGCGATCGGCGGATACGACGCGAGCGCCTACCAGTTCCATGTCGCCCACGTACTGTACGAGTTCAAGGATCTGGCCGGTTCCGTCGCGGCCCTGCAGGAGTCGTTGCGTCTTCAGCCGCAGCAGGAACGGCAGGGGCGGGTGCATGCGAACGCCGTTCTCGCACAACGGCAGTTCGAGCTGGGGCATGTGGATGCCGCCTGCTCCACGTGGGGTGCGTTCCTCGACGACTACGTGCAGCTCAGCACATCGCGGGGGGACGAACACTTCGACACGATGCGTCGCCGTCTCCGGCCATACGCCAAGGCCCGCGCGGTACGCGACCTGACCGCGCGCTCCCGCGAGATCGCGGCACGGAAGGGCACGGCAGCCTGACACGGGCTGCACTCAGCCGACGAATGATTTGACTTGGCCGTAGACCGTGGCGTCGGTGCGCAGTTGGCTGTGGCTCAGGCACGCGGTCATGGTGTTGGTAGCGCCGGTGAGTGCCACGCTGCTGTCCGGGTTGATCGTGGTGTCGCAGGGGGACCACCACGTGCCGTACCGGGATGTGCCGGGGGTCTCGTCGCCGGAGTTGAGCGCGTCCAGGAAGCTGGATCCGGGGCGCATCTCCGTGCAGGAGGTGTCTCCGCAGAAGTACGCGGTGTCCGTGCCGTGGTTGGGGCCGCCGAGGGAGACCCAGCCGTCGACCTTGGCGCTGCCGAAATTCTTGGTGTAATAGCGCGAGGACAGACCGCCCATGGAGTGCGTGACGACGTCGGCCTTCGTCGCGCCGGTGGCGGTGAGCACGCGGTCGATTTCCTGGGCGAGCTGGGACGCGGTGGTGGCGTTGGACTGGCTGGTGTTGTACGTCCACTTGTTGAGGTGACTTGCCGGCCAGCCGTCGGCGGCGAACCGGCCGGCCATGGTGTCCCAGGCGGACCCGCTGGAGTTCCATCCGTGTACGAAAACGATCGGGTCAGGGGTGGCGGCAGCGGACTGCGCGCCTGCTGGGGGGGCCTGGACCGTGAGGGCGGTGACAGTGCCGACGACGAGTATGCCGAGTGTGGCACGGCGTGATATGCGCATGAAGAGACTCCAGGTCGCGGGAGAGGCAGCGGGCGGCCCGTCCGTAACGACGGCGGAGCCGTCAGTCCGACTGAGGGCCTGAAGAAGGCTGTTGGAGGCTCCGGTACCGCGGATCGGCAAGGGACCCGCGGTATCGGAACCATGGTTGTGCTGTCAGAACGGTCGTGCGGGGAGCGGGGGTGAGGGGCCCCCGCTCCCGGACCTGCGGATGTCAGAACAGGGTGTAGAGGAGCTTGTTCGGGGAGCCGCTCTTCGGGTCCTGGACCTTTCCGTTGGTGGCGCCGTTCACGAGGGCGTCGCGGACCTGAGCAGGGGTCGCCGACGGGTTGGCCGCCAGATGGAGGGCGGCGGCGCCGGCGGTGTGGGGGGCCGCCATGGAGGTGCCGCTGATGGTATTGGTGGCGGTGTCACTGTCCTTCCATGCGCTGGTGATACTCACGCCTGGGGCGAACAGGTCCAGACACGTACCGTAGTTGGAGAAGGACGCGCGCCTGTCGGTGCTGTCGGTGGCCCCGACAGTGATCGCTTCGGTGACGCGGGCGGGTGAGCTGTTGCAGGCGTTCTGCGGGATGCCGAGGAAGTTGCCGTTGCCGGCCGCGATGGAGTAGGTGACGCCGGAGGTGATGGAGTTCCGTACGGCGTCGTCGAGTGAGGTGTTGGCGCCGCCGCCCAGGCTCATGTTGGCGACGGCCGGCTTGACGGCGTTGGAGGTGACCCAGTCGACGCCGGCTATGACCCCGGAGTTGGTGCCGGAGCCCTCGCAGTTCAGGACCCGCACCCCGACGACCGAGGCGCCCTTGGCGACGCCGTAGGTGCTGCCGGCGGTCGTACCGGCGACATGTGTGCCATGCCCATGACAGTCATTCCCATTCTGGCCGTCGCCCACCGTGTCGGTGCCGATGGACGCACGGCCGCCGAACTCGTTGTGCGAGGTGCGCAGTCCGGTGTCGATGACGTACATGTGGACGTTGGAGGCGGTGCTGTTGTACGTGTACGTACCGCTGAGCGGCAGGTCCCGCTGGTCGATCCTGTCGAGACCCCAGGTGGCGTTGTTCTGGGTGGCATTGACCTTGACTTTGGAGTCCTGCTCGACGTAGTCGACCCGGGAGTCGGTGGCCAGTCTCTGCGCCTGCGCCTGCGTCATCTTCGCGGAGAAGCCGTTCAGCGCGGTACGGAACACGTGTGAGAGGCGGCCGTTGTTGCTGCGGGTCAGCTCGCCCGCGACCGATTTATTGGACTTGGTACTCTCCTTGAGGACGACGATCCAGCTGTTGGAGATCGCGCTTTTGCCGGACGCCAGACGAACGTCGCCGGGGGAAGGCGGCGCACCCTGGGCGGGGGAACCGGCGAATTGCATGCCGACGGTGAGCAGTATCGCGGGGACGAGTGCGCTCAATCGGCGCGTGAGGGGGCGCATGAAGTCCATCAGACCTTTCGTTGACCGGATTACGGACACGTGGACTGCGGCGCACCGCGCCCGTGGGTAAAGGGCGTGGTGTGGGGGACGCGGGTCTGTAGGGGCTCGGGTGTGCCGACGAGGCAACAGCCTGTGAAACTGTCGCCCTTGAGCTATGACGCGGCCTCCAGGGCGGGGCCGCTCGCTGGGACCGCTTCCGACACGGAGACTCGGGGATCGACTCCGTGGTGGCGCCACATCTGTCAACAGCTCTTTCGGAGGCGGTAACCTCCCGGTTGGGAGTGTGGCGGCCTACTAGATGGGGCGTCAAGAGGTCTGTGATACACGGGTGTTGGACGTTGCGCATGCTGCACTGAGCCGCGCGATCACGGGTGCGTGGGGACGTCAGCCCGCCGCAGCTTCGTCGGTACAGACGGTGTGGTGGGCGTGTCCCGCTCGTGTCACCGCCGCCGGCGTGAGCAGGGCGAGCCGGGCGAAGCCGGCTGCGGCCAGGGCGCGGGTTCGACCCGGGCGAGCGCGTCGCGCAGAGTCCGCTCGCCCGGCGCCCGATAGGCGCCATCGAGTGGGCCGTAGGGGCAGCCGAGCTGGGCCAGTGCCTGCTGGCCGCAGCGACGTGCCCACTCGCCAATGGAAACAAGGGGTTGCGACCGGCAGGTCATGGCGCAGACACCACTCACTGAGAGCCACGGGCTCCGACCTGTGCCTTCGCCCTCGCGATGGCTGCCTTCGTCGGACGGCGTCCACCGGCCTGTCTTGCGGTGCGCACCGCCTTCGGCCGGTGTAGAGAGGTGGTATGCCGCAGCGGTTCGTTGACATCTGCCAGTCTGTGCGGGCGAGCCAGACGACGGTCCTCGCCTCGATCGCCCTGATGGCGGTGATCGTCGTGGTCAACGTACTGGCGCCGCCGTACATCTACCTCGCGCCCCTGCTGGTCGCCGGCCCCGCGTTCACCGCTGCTTTCGCCGGGCCCTGGCCGACCGGGCTGGTCGCCGTGGTCGCCGTCGCGGCCCAGGCGATCATCGCGGTCGTACGCGATCGTACGGAGCTCTTCTCGGCGAACCACCAGGCACAGATCGTCGCCCTTGTCCTGCTCGGAGCGAGTCTCGTGGTCATCTGCGTGCTGCGAGAGCGTCGCGGCAGAGAGCTCAGGCAGGTCCGGTACGTGTCCGAGACCGCACAGCGGCTGGTGCTGCGGCCACTGCCCGAGGAGATCGGGCCGTTGCGGGTCGCCTCCATATACCTCGCCGCCGAGGCCGAGGCCCAGATCGGCGGCGACCTGTACGCGGCCGCACGCACCGACTCGAGCACCCGGCTGATCATCGGGGACGTGCGGGGGAAAGGGATGCCCACCGTTGGAGATGCCGCCCTGTTGCTCGGAGCGTTCCGTGCTGCCGGCCAGCGTCGGCCCCTGGTCGAGCTGGCGGCTTTCCTCGATGAATGCGTCTCCTGGAACCTGGCCGAACCTGATGAGTCGGACCAGGCTGACGAGACCTTCATCACCGCCGCGATCCTCGACATTCCCGACGAGGGCGGCAGGGCCGACATGATCGATTGCGGGCATCCGCCGCCGATCATGGTACGAAACGGTCACGTCACGCTGATCGCCGCCCACCCAGCGACTCCGCTTGGACTCGGCGAGCTGGCACCGCCTGTTTACCGCGTCGATGAGTTCAGGTTCGAGGTGGGAGACCTCCTGCTGCTCTACACCGATGGCGTCATCGAAGCCCGCGATTCCAACGGAGCCTTCTATCCCCTCACCGAGCGGGTGATGGGCTGGACGGACTGTCATCCTGACGCCTTCCTGCAGCGACTCAGGCGTGATCTGCTCGACCACGTCGGTGGGCAGCTGGGCGACGACGCCGCCGTGATCGCGATCGAGCGCCTGCCGGCACCGGCTCGATCAGTCAGTGGTGCAGTCGACGACTGAGACCGAGGCCGCGCGCATTGGACGCTGCTGAAGGCGGCGGATCAGCAGCGCGACGCAGGCGCGGGGCGAATGCAGCCTGCCGCCAGACCGGTTGACGTCAGACGGCGAGTCCGCCATGCAGGATCCGCGCCAGCGTTCCCAGCACCATGAAGGGGGCGAAGGCCATCGTCGGGTCGATCTCTGGTTGACCTCAACCCCGATGGAGGCTGTGTACTGGCATCAGCCCAAGGAAGGAAGATCTTGCCCACCAAGACACTGCAGATTCCCACCGCGGACGGCCAGGCTGATGCTTTCGTCACCTGCCCCGACAGTGGCGGGCGGCACCCGGGGGTGCTGGTGTACCCGGACGCCTTCGGTGTGCGGCCCGAGCTGGAGGAGAAGGCCCGCGAACTGGCCGGGCACGGGTACTACGTGCTCGTCCCCAACCTCTACTACCGGCAGGGCCCGGCACCGGTGATCGAACTTCCCGACCACATCGGAGAAGAGATCCGGCCCGCGGTCATCGCCCAGCTGATGCCCCTGGTCGAGGCGCACACCACCGAGCGTGTCCTGCGCGACGCCGACGCCTACCTCCGGTTCCTCGCAGCTCAGCCCGAGGTCAGCGCGGGACCGGTCGCCACGATCGGCTACTGCCTGGGCGCCGCCCTGGCGATGCGCACCGCGACGGCCCACCCCGGCCAGGTGGCCGCCGTCGCCGGATTCCACCCGGGCTTCCTGGTCACCGACGCGCCCGACAGCCCGCACCGACTGGTCTCCGGGCTCACCGCCCAGGTCCACCTCGGTTGCGCCGAAGGAGATCTGACGCCCGAGGCCATCAGCGAGCTCAACAAGGCCTTCGATGCCGCGGGTGTCGGCTACACCACTGAGATCTACCCCGACACCATCCATGGCTTCACCATGTCCGATACCGACGCCTTCAGCCCCTCCGCGCTGCAGCGCCACTGGGACCGCCTGCTCCCTCTCCTCGACCGCACCCTGGCCAACAGCTGAGGCTCCGGCTCGGAAACCAAAC
>NZ_JBOHCV010000161.1:0-3177 GCF_050698815.1 Streptomyces sp. | reverse complement strand
CGCGGCCGTGCTCACGGGCCTGGGAAGTTCGGGAGCCCTGATCGCGTCGGCGTTCGCCGTGCTGGAGGCGGGCGGTGACGGCACCGACGTCGGTCTGGTCGCCGCTTCCCGTACGGTCCCGCTGGTCCTCTTCCTGCTCGTGGGCGGCGCCGTCGCCGACCGGCTGCCCCGGCATCACGTCATGGTCGCGGCCAACGCCCTCAACTGCCTTTCGCAGGGCGCCTTCGCCGTCCTGGTGATCTCCGGGGACGCCCGGTTGTGGCAGATGGCCGTCCTCTCGGCCCTCGGCGGCACCGGGCAGGCGTTCTTCGCTCCCGCCGCCGAGGGCATGGTGCTGGCCACGGTCAGCGGTGAGCAGTCGGCACGCGCCTTCGCGTTCTTCCGTATGGGCATGAACGGCGCGAACATCGGCGGCGCCGCACTGGGCGGCGCACTCGTCGCCGCGCTCGGTCCGGGCTGGGTGCTCGCCGTGGACGCGGCGGCGTTCGCGGTCGCCGGCGCGCTGCGGGGCCTTCTCGACGTGAGCGGCATGCCCGAACGGGCACCCGGCGCCGGACTCGTCGCCGACCTCCGCGACGGCTGGCGCGAGGTGGCCGGACGGCCCTGGCTGTGGTCGGTGGTCCTGCAGTTCGCCGTGGTCAACGCCGTGGTCGCGGCGGCCGAGGCGGTCTACGGACCGCAGGTCGCCGAGGAGTCCCTGGGCGGCGCCGGGCCCTGGGGTGTCGCACTCGCCGCGTTCGGAGCGGGCACGCTGGGCGGCGCGCTGCTGATGACCCGCTGGCAGCCGCGCCGGATCCTGCGCGCGGGCGCGTTGTGCGTCTTTCCGCTCGCGCTCCCTTCCGCGGCGCTCGCCGTGCCGTTGACGGCGGGGCCCCTGACCGCGGTCATGTTCGGAAGCGGGCTCGCCGTCGAGGTTTTCGCGGTGACCTGGATGATGGCGCTGCACCAGGAGGTGCCGGAGGAGAAGTTCTCCCGCGTCTCCGCCTATGACTGGCTCGGCTCCGTCGCCATGGTCCCGGTCGCCACGGCTCTCGCCGGACCCATCGAGACCCTGGTCGGACGGTCGGGCGCGCTGTGGGGCTGCTCGGCGCTGATCGTGCTGCTCACGGCCGCGGTGCTGTGCGTGCCCGGCGTACGGAACCTGGAGCGCCGGGCCACTGCCGTACCGCCTGTGGTTCAGCCGATGGTGAAGGACCCTTCGAGCGGCCCCGGCTCAGGCCCCGGCCCCGGCTCGGGGGACGGACTCAGCGACGCGGAGCCGGCGCCGCGCGGCCGGTGACGACCCGCGATGCCCGGCACACTGGGCCAGCCGATGACCGTCGAACACCGGTCAGCCCGCGGCGAGTTGCTCGGCCGCCAGCTCGCGGACGGCGTGGCGCTTGAGCTTGCCGCTCGCGGTGGTGGGGAGTTCGTCCACGATCAGCACCTCCCGCGGGCGCTTGAAGGAGGCGAGCCCGGCGCGACAGAACTCGATGAGCTCCTCCGGTTCCACCGCCTCCCCGTCCTCGAGCACGGCGCACGCCACGGGCTTGTCGAGGCCGTCACCGTCGGGCAGGCCGACGACCGCGGCCATCGAGACGGCCGGGTGCCGCAACAGCCTCGCCTCCACCTCGGACGGCGCCACCCAGATGCCGCCAGCCTTGAGCATGTCGCCCGTACGTCCCAGACACGTGAAGTAGCCGTCGTCGTCGACGACGTAGGTGTCGCCGGTGTGCAGCCACGAGCCCTGGAAGACCTGCCGGGTGGCGCTCGTCCTGCACCAGTAACCGGTCGCCAGGGACTCCCCCTTCACCAGCAACGAGCCCGGCTCGCCCGGTCCGACGTCATGCCCCGCGGAGTCGACCACCCGCAGGTCGTAGCCCTCCACGGCGGTTCCCGTGGTGCCGGGGCGCGAGCGGCCCGGGCGGTTGGAGAGGAAGATGTGCAGCGCCTCCGTGGAGCCGATCCCGTCGAGGATCTCGATGCCGTACCGGTCGGCGAACCTGCGGCTCAGGTCGGCGGGGAGCACCTCGCCCGCCGAGACCGCCAGCCGTACGGAGGCGAACGCCTCGCGCGGCACGTCTGAGTGGAGCAGCGCGGCGTAGAAGGTGGGGACGGCGAAGAACAGCGTGGGCCGGTACTCGCGCAGCCGCTCGGCGACCGACCGCGGCGTGGGGCGCTGCGGATCGAGGACGGTGGTGGCGCCGGCCGCCAGCGGGAAGAAGAGCGAGTTGCCGATCCCGTAGGCGAAGAAGAGCTTGGCGACCGACAGGCACCGGTCCTCGTGGGTGATCCCGAGCACCTGCCGGGCGTAACTCTCCACGACATGCCGGATGTTGGCGTGCCGGTGCATCGCGCCCTTGGGCTTTCCGGTGGTCCCGGAGGTGTAGAGCCACAGGGCGGAGGAGTCCTCCGAGGTGATGTACGGCTCCTGCAACTCACCGCCCCGGCGGCGCCCTTCCTCCACCAGCTCGTCGAACGGCCGCAGCCGTACGCCGGCGGGCACGGCCATGGTGACGTCACCCGTGACGGCGACGTAGTGGATTCCCGGAACGCGCGCCAGGGCCGCCTCGGCGGGCGCGGTGAACTCCTCGCTCACCAGCAGGACCCGGGCTCGCGAGTCCCCCAGCAGCTCGGCCAGCTCCGGCCCGGTCAGCATCGTCGACACCGGTACGGGGACGGCACCCAGCCTCATCGCGGCCAGAATCGCGGCGGCCATCGCCGGGCCGTCGGTCATGAAGAGCATGACCCGCTCCTCGGAGCGCAGGCCCCACGCCTCGAGCCCGGCGGCGACGTGGCCGACGAGCCGGGCCAGTTCCCCGTAGGTCACCTCGCCGTCCGGTCCGGTGATCGCCGTACGGCCGGCCGTCTCGGCGGGGACCGCGGCCTGGAGCAGGTAGTCGGTGGCGTTGAACAGCTCGGGGACGACGGGCGTCGTCACACGGTGGGCGTGGACGGTCATAGGGTCTCCCCTTCGCCTGGAATCGTGGCGTCATGCTCCACATGTTCTGGACGCTCGTCAATGGGTGTGTGGAATGATGGGAAGGCGCGATACTTTGCGCGGACGTTCCGCGACGGGGCACGGCGTGGCGCGGCACGAGAGACGGAGGGGCGCATGACCGAGGGCGGCACGGGAGGCGAGGCGGCCGAGCCGGCGTGGACGCCCGCGGCCGAGCCGGCGTTCCTGCGCCGTCGCGA
>NZ_JBOHCV010000160.1:0-2638 GCF_050698815.1 Streptomyces sp. | reverse complement strand
GGCGCTGTCACCGGTGTACTCGATGAGCACGCCGACGGCAGGCGGGAGTCCGGCGCCACGGCGGTGCAGGTAGGTCTCGGTGGTGCCGTCGAAAGACACCACGCGGCGCAGCTCGAGCTTCTCGCCGATCCGCACGGCCAGCTCCTGCACCGCGTCGTTCACGGTCTTGCCGTCCAGCTCAACGGCCTTCAGCGTCTCGACATCGTTGGTCTTGGCGGCAGTGGCTGCCTCGACGATCTTGGCCGCGAGCTGCTGAAAGTCCTCGTTCTTGGCGACGAAGTCGGTCTCGGAGTCGAGCTCGATCAGCACGCCGCCGGCACCGGCGACAAGGCCCTCGGCGGTGGCGCGCTCGGCGCGCTTGCCGACGTCCTTGGCGCCCTTGATGCGGAGAAACTCAACGGCCCTCTCGAAGTCGCCGTCGTTCTCTTCCAGCGCCTTCTTGCAGTTCATCATGCCGGCACCGGTGAGCTCGCGGAGGCGCTTCACGTCTGCCGCGGTGTAATTCGCCATCGTGCGTCTTCGTTCCTTTCGGGTACGCGCGGATTGAGTAGGTGGCTGCTGAAGGACGGGTCAGGAGGCGGCGGTCTGCTCGGCCGCAACCTCGACGCTCGCGGTGTCCTGCTCGGCATCCGCGGAGGCGGTATCGGACCCGGACAGCAGCTCCTTCTCCCACTCCGCCAGGGGCTCGTCGGACGCAACGCCCGGCTCGGGCTTGTCCTGGCCCTCGACCGCGGCACCGTTGCGTCCCGAGCGGGCCAGCAGACCGGCCGCGGCCGCTTCGGCGACAACCTTGGTCAGCAGCGCGGCAGACCGGATCGCGTCGTCGTTGCCCGGGATCGGGTAGTCGACCTCGTCCGGGTCACAGTTGGTGTCCAGGATCGCGACCACCGGGATGTTCAGCTTGCGCGCCTCACCGACGGCGATGTGCTCCTTCTTGGTGTCCACGATCCAGACGGCGCTGGGCACCTTCTGCATCTCGCGGATACCGCCCAGAGTCTTCTCCAGCTTGGCCTTCTCACGGGAGAGGACCAGGAGCTCCTTCTTGGTGAGGCCGGAGGCGGCCACATCCTCGAAGTCGATCTGCTCGAGCTCCTTCAGGCGCTGGAGGCGCTTGTAGACGGTCGAGAAGTTGGTCAGCATGCCGCCGAGCCAGCGCTGGTTCACGTAGGGCATGCCCACGCGGGTGGCCTGCTCGGCGATGGCCTCCTGGGCCTGCTTCTTGGTGCCGACGAACATGACGGAGCCGCCGTGCGCGACGGTCTCCTTGACGAACTCGTAGGCGCGGTCGATGTACGACAGCGACTGGAGCACGTCGATGATGTAAATGCCGTTGCGCTCGGTGAAGATGAAGCGCTTCATCTTCGGGTTCCAGCGCCGGGTCTGGTGCCCGAAGTGGACGCCGCTCTCCAGCAGCTCCCGCATCGTGACGACGGCCATGGCCGTTCTCCTTGAGTTACTCGGTTGTCGTCAGCGGTGGCCGGGATGGCCATCGCTTGCCTGACGCCTCTGTCGCGCTGTGCCCGGGAGGCCCTGTGAGGGGGCCCTTCCGGGACCGAGATGCGCGGCCACCGGGTCAGGGTGGCGAGACGTGCGAAGTCAGCCCGGTGACCCGGGCCGCCACCAGCAGTGTACGGGACCGGGACGGCCGGCAGTCCCGCGGCGGGAGGGCCCGCTTCCGGTGGGGCGGCGGTCCATCCGGAAGAGCCCCCTTCGCACCACACCCACCACACGTGTGGGTGACGGACTTGTCCACAACTGTCTGACTGTCCACGGAAATCCACCATGACCCCCGCGGCCGGCGACGGTGCGCGATCGTCTGTGTGGGCTGCGCGACAGCAGCACAGACCACAGACCGTGCGGTGGCTGGTGACGGGCGATGGACGGAAGGTGATGCGGGATGGCGGTGCGGCCGGGATGACGAAGTTGCGGACGACCGCCCTGCGGGTGATCTGTGTGGCGCTCGGTGCGGCGGTCGCGACGCTCAGCAGCGCCGCGGTGGCCTCACCGGCGCTCGCGCACTCCGGGTACGGGCGGGGCGTGCGCTCCGCCGCCGAGCCGGACGGCAGCCGGGTCTGGCCCGTCGAGGGCGGCGCGGGGGCCGTACGGCCGCTGGTGTCACGCGGCTGGGAGCCGCCCGCCGACCCCTGGGCCGCCGGTCATCGTGGTGTGGACCTCGCCGCCCGCCCGGGCCGGCCGGTGCGCGCCGTCGCGGACGGGCGGGTCTCCTTCGCCGGCCGGGTCGCGGGGCGCGGCGTGCTCTCGATCGAGCTGTCGGGGACGGGAGAACCACCCCTCCGTACGACATACGAGCCGGTGCGCCCCTCCGTGCGTAAGGGCGAGAAGGTCCGCGCGGGCGAAACGGTCGCCACCCTGGCGGACGAAGGGTTCCACTGCGGCGGGGGATGCCTGCACTGGGGCGTGCGGCGGGGTGAGCGGTATGTCGACCCGCTCTCGCTGCTTCCGGCGGAACTGCTGCGCGCCGGCCCCGCCCGGCTGCTGCCCGTCTTCGGTGTCCCACTGCCCCGCACCGACGCGATGGCACCGATGGCCGCGCAGCCGGCCACGGAAACTCCGGCGGGCGCGAGCGCGACCATGACGGGACCCGGCGCCCTCGGCCGAGCGGCGGCGGCGCTCGCAC
>NZ_JBOHCV010000159.1:0-10489 GCF_050698815.1 Streptomyces sp. | reverse complement strand
TGATCGAGCCCAGGAAGACGCCGTGCTGCCAGTCGGTGCTCTCGGTGACGAGGGGGACGTTGGTGGCCCGGCGGCCGCCGAAGAGGATGGCCGAGATGGGCACGCCCTTGGGGTCGTCCCACTCCGGGGCGATCGACGGGCACTGGGCGGCGGGGGCGGTGAAGCGGGCGTTGGGGTGGGCCGCCGGGTGGTCGGCCGCCGGCGTCCAGTCGTTGCCCCGCCAGTCCTGGGCGTGCTCGGGCGGGGTGGAGAGCCCCTCCCACCAGATGTCGTCCTCGTCGGTCTTGGCCACGTTGGTGAAGATGCTGTTGCCGTGGAGGGTGGCCACCGCGTTGGCGTTGGTGTCGTTGCCGGTGCCGGGGGCGACGCCGAAGAAGCCGGCCTCGGGGTTGATGGCGTAGAGCTGGCCGTCCTCGCCGAACCGCATCCAGGCGATGTCGTCGCCGATGGTCTCGACGGTCCAGCCCTTTATGGTCGGCTCGAGCATGGCGAGGTTGGTCTTGCCGCAGGCCGAGGGGAAGGCGGCGGCCACGTACTTGGACTTGCCGCGCGGCGGGGTGAGCTTGAGCACGAGCATGTGCTCGGCGAGCCAGCCCTCGTCGCGGGCCATGACGGAGGCGATGCGCAGCGCGTAGCACTTCTTGCCGAGCAGCGCGTTGCCGCCGTAGCCCGATCCGTAGGACCAGATCTGGCGGGTCTCGGGGAAGTGGGAGATGTACTTGGTGCTGTTGCAGGGCCAGGGCACGTCCTGCTCGCCGGGCGAGAGCGGGGCGCCGACGGTGTGCACGGCCTTGACGAAGAAGCCGTCCTCGCCGAGTTCGTCGAGGACGGGCTGTCCCATCCGGGTCATGGTGCGCATGGAGGCGGCGACGTAGGCGGAGTCGGTGATCTCGACGCCCAGTGCGGAGAGCGGGGAGCCGAGGGGGCCCATGCAGAAGGGCACGACGTACATGGTCCGGCCGCGCATCGAGCCGCGGAAGATCCCGCCCTCGCCGTTCTCACCGGAGAAGACGGCGTGCATCTCGGCCGGGGCCTTCCAGCGGTTGGTCGGGCCGGCGTCCTCCTCCTTCTCGGAGCAGATGAACGTACGGTCCTCGACGCGTGCGACGTCGCTCGGGTCGGAGGCGGCGTAGTAGGAGTGCGGCCGTTTCACCGGGTCGAGCTTGGTGAACGTGCCGCGTTCGACCAGGTCTTCGCACAGGCGCTCGTACTCCGCTTCGGAGCCGTCGCACCACATGATCCGGTCGGGTTCGGTGAGGGCGGCGATCTCCTGGACCCAGGAGGCGAGCTCCTGGTGACGGGTGGGTACGGGGTTGGTGGTAGGAGCCGCAGTACTGCGCGCCACGATCACTCCAGACGTTGAGGGTTCGGGCGGATAGCTGCACAGATATCCGCTTTTTCTGCTGTGTTTCCCAGTCACCCCTTGGGGGCCGCGACCCGGATGCGTGCGCCGCGCTCATCCGGTGTCACCCTTGCTCCTCTGAGCATCCGAGGGTATCGGCTGCTTGTCCAGATGGAAAGGATGTGTCCATCGCCACTCGGACCCCCACGGGTGGCGTAGCTACGATGGACGGCATGACTGGCGCGCCCCGACCGAACGACTCGAAAGAGCCGACGACCGCTGCGGAACCGGCCGTTGAGGCGGACCGGTCCGGCGGTTCCGACGGGTCAGTCGGGTCCGTCGATTCCGTCGGGTCCGGCGGTTCGGCCGTGGGCGCCCTCGAGTCCGCCGCCGCCTCGGTCGGCTCGGCCGCCGCCGCGCTCCCCGGGCTCATCAAGCCGCGGCTACGCGGCTGGCTGCACGCGGGGATGTTCCCGGCCGTGCTCGCCGCGGGGATATTCCTGACCGCGCTGGCCGACAGCACGCGTGGCCGCGTCGCCTGCGGCATCTACACCCTCAGCGCGTGCCTGCTCTTCGGCATCAGCGCCCTCTACCACCGCGGCGACTGGAGCCCACGGGCCAACGCGGTCCTGCGGCGCCTCGACCACGCCAACATCTTTCTGATCATCGCGGGCACGTACACGCCGCTGACGATCCTGCTGCTCCCCGACGGGCCCAGTGCCGTACTGCTGTGGGGCGTGTGGGCCGCCGCGGCCCTCGGCATAGCGTTCCGGGTCTGCTGGGTCGGCGCGCCCCGCTGGCTCTACACGCCCTGCTACATCGCCATGGGCTGGGCGGCCGTCTTCTACCTGCCGGAGTTCCTGCGTGAGGGCGGCATCGCGGTGCTCGTCTGCGTCATCGTCGGCGGACTGCTCTACAGCGTCGGCGGTCTCGTCTACGGCATCAAGCGGCCGAACCCCTCACCGCGCTGGTTCGGCTTCCACGAGGTTTTCCACTCCCTGACGCTGGCCGCGTTCGTGGTGCACTACGTGGGGATCTCGCTCGTGGCCTACCAGCACGCGTAGCGCTACGCGCTACGCCGCGCGGGGTGTACGGCGCACCGAGCGGCCCGCGAGGACGTCCGTACGGCGGCCGTCCTCGATCACGAAGCGGCCGTCGATCAGCACGTGCGGGATGCCGGTGGGCAGCACGCGCGGGGTCTCGAAGGTGGAGCCCGGCGCCACGGTGTCCGGGTCGAGGAGGACCAGGTCGGCGCGGTAGCCCTCGCGGACCAGGCCGCGGTCGGTCAGGCGGAGCCGGGCGGCGGCGCGTGAGGTGAGATGGGCGACGCATTCCTCCAGGGAGAGCACGCCCAACTCCCGTACGTACCGCCCCAGATACTGCGGGAACGTCCCGTACGCGCGCGGATGCGGCTTGGCCCCCTGGAGGATGCCGTCGCTGCCGCCCGTGTGCACGGGGTGGCGCATGATCCGCTGGACGTTGTCCTCGTGGCCGACGTGCTGAAGGATCGTGGAGCCGAGCCGGTCCTCGAGCAGCAGCCGGCGGGCGGTGACGAAGGGCTCCTCCTGACCGAGCGCCGCCGATTCGGCGATCGTCCTGCCGACGTGGTGGGCCAGGGCGGGGTCCGAGACGCCGGAGATCTCGATCGTGTTCCAGTCGATGGGGACGCCGTGGCAGCCGTCCGCGCCCTCGACCTCCATGACGTGGCGGATGCGGGCGCAGGTCTCCTCGTCCGCGAGCCGCGCCAGGATCGCCTCGGGGCCGCCCGCACTCGCCCAGCTCGGCAGCATGGCGACCAGCGTCGTGCAGCCGGGGGTGTAGGGGTAGGTGTCCAAAGTGATGTCGGCTCCCGCGGCCAGGGCGCGGTCGAGGAGGGCGATCAGGTCGGGGGCCTTGTTCTCGTTGACGCCGAAATTCATGGTGGCGTGGGCGAGATGGAGGGCGCAGCCGGCTTCGCGGGTGAGGGTGACCATCTCCTCGTACGCCTGGAGTGCGCCCTTGCCGTAGGAGCGGTGGTGCGGGCAGTAGTAGCCGTCGTACGCGGCGACCGTGCGGCACAGTTCGGTCAGCTCGGCGTCGGAGGCGTACATG
This sequence comes from Streptomyces sp., assembly GCF_050698815.1. GTDB lineage: Bacteria > Actinomycetota > Actinomycetes > Streptomycetales > Streptomycetaceae > Streptomyces. The sequence continues at coordinate 7,056 of NZ_JBOHCV010000159.1, read as the reverse complement.
CCGGGGGTGTAGGTCAGGCCCGAGGACATGCCCACCGCGCCCTGGTCCAGGCCCTCGGCGACCAGGCGGCGCATCGTGTCGACTTCGGCGGGGGTGGCGGGGCGGTCGTCCCAGCCGACGGCGAGCATGCGGACGCTGCCCTGCGGGACGAGGTAGGCGGCGTTGACGGCGGTGCCCTGGCGGTCGATCCGGTCAAGGTACTCGCCGACGGTGCGCCAGTCGAAGTCGATGTCGTCACCGTTGCCGTTCCAGCCTGTGATCGCGCGGCGCACCTCGGCGAGGGTGCGGTCGTCGACAGGGGCGTAGGAGAGGCCGTCCTGGCCGACGACCTCGAGCGTGACGCCCTGGGCGGCCTTCGCGGAGTGGTCGGGGTCGCGGAGGAGGGCGAGGTCGGAGTGGGCGTGCATGTCGATGAAGCCGGGGGTGAGGGTGAGGCCGTCGGCGTCGACGGTACGGGCCGGGGAGGTCGCCGGGCGGGGGGCGCCCTCGCGGGCGATGGCCGCGATGCTGCCGTCCTTGATGGCGACGTCGGCGCGGTACGCGGGGGTGCCGGTGCCGTCGATGAGGTTGGCGTCGCGGATGACGAGGTCCACCTTGGCTGGCCTTTCTGGTGCGCTGACGGTGCGTGGTGCGTGGTGGGTACGGGGGCGTGCCGCTGCGGTGCGGGTGTCCGGACGGCATGATTTACGGCCCCGGGGGGCCACAAATCACTTCCCCTAGCTTCGCCGGGGAGACCCCAAGAGTGTCCGGACCCCCACCCCTCCGCGTCCCACCCCCTCGTCGCCGTGTGCGTCTGCGGGCCGTGTTCGGGGCTGCCGGTCAGAAGTACGTGCGGATGTACTCCGTCACCGTGCCGTTCGGGGTGGTCAGGGGGATCAGCTGCCACTTGTCGAAGATCGTGCAGGGGTGGGACATGCCCAGGCCCACCCAGTCGCCGACGTTCAGGTCCGCTTCGGTGCGGACCCACGCGTGCTGGTCGGAGAGGCCGGTGACCGTGATGCCGGTGGCCGGGCGGGTGGTGCCGTCGGGGGAGCGGATCGTGTGGGGTTGCGGGAGGTGGAGGTCGAAGGCCGCGTCGCGCTTGCCCGCGTTGAGAAATGCCTGGTGGGGGGTGGGGCGGGAGACGACCTGGGTCCAGAGGGTGAACGCGGCGTGCAGTTCGCCTTCTTCGGGGATCCGGTTGAAGGGGGTCCTCTCGCGGTAGGCGCCGTTGTCGTGGGAGACGTACGCGCCGGAGCGGAGGAGTTTGAGTACCGGGTGGGAGAGGGGCGGGAGTTCCGCGAAGACCTCCGCGACCGCGTCGAACCAGGCGCTGCCGCCCGCGCTCAGGACGATCTCGGTGAGTGCGTCGAAGCGGCCCGCCGCGTCGAAGTCGGTGACGAGGGCGGTGAGCCGGCGCAGCCAGGCGGCGACGGTGGCGGGGGAAGCGTCGGGGACTTCGCCCTCGTAGCCTGCGATGCCCACCAGGCGGAGGGTGGTGGTGGCGGCCACGGCGTCGGCCAGGGCGTGGCATTCGGATTCGGTACGGACGCCGGTGCGGGCTTCGGCGCCGGCGGCGAGTTCGATGACGACGTCGACGGGGCGGGTGGCGCCGGCGCCGGTCAGGGCCGCGTTCATCTGGGCGACGCCCTCGAGTGAGTCGACGTAGCAGATGAAACGGAAGTCCGGGTCGGCTTCCAGTTCCCGGGCAAGCCAGCGGAGGGCCGCGGGGTCGACCAGTTCGTTGGCGAGGAAAACGCGCGGGACCCGGAAGGCGCGGGCGACGCGGACCTGGTGGGGTACGGCCAGGGTGATGCCCCAGGCGCCGCGGTCGAGTTGGCGGGCGAAGAGCTGGGGGGCCATGGAGGTCTTGCCGTGCGGGGCGAAGGCGAGGCCGTGCCGCTCGGTGTAGGTCTCCATCAGGGCGAGGTTGTGTTCCAGGTGCTCCTCGGAGAGGGCCAGGACCGGGGTGGTGAAGCCGCCCGTGAAGAGGTTGCGGCGCTCGGCGGTGAGGGCTGCGACGGTGGTGCCGTCCGCGTCCGGCGGGAGTCCCTTGAAGCGGTGATCGATGCGCTCGTCGGCGGGGGTGTCCATGGCGACTCCGGAGGAGGTTGCAAATGATGCAATGGGTGTTGCGTATTTCGCTCATCGCTGTCTAGCATCCCGGCGAACGACTGGTCAATGGATGAGGAGATCGTGAGTACTGACGTCGTCTGCCTGGGCGAGACCATGGTCACCTTTCTGCCGTCGCAGGCGGGACGGCTGGCCGACGTGCCGTCTTTCCAGCGGGCCGTCGGCGGCGCCGAGTCCAACGTGGCCTGCGCACTGGCCGGTGCGGGGCATTCCGTGCGGTGGGTCAGCCGGGTGGGGAGGGACGGGTTCGGCGACCACGTGGTCGAGGCGATCGCCGGGCGTGGGGTCGATGTCGGATTCGTCGGCCGGGATGTGGGGAGAGCCACGGGCGTCTACTTCCGTACGGCAGGGGAGCGGTCCACGGCGGCGGACGGGAAGGCCGAGGCGGACGGGCTGGCCGAGGTCGTCTACTACCGGGCCGGGTCGGCCGCATCGGCCATGTCGACGGAGACGGTGGATCTCGCGGTGGTCGACGACGCGCGGGTGCTGCACGTCAGCGGGATCACCGCCGCGCTGTCGGAGGACTGTCTGGACCTCATGCGGCTGCTGACCGGGCCTCGTCCAGGGCGTCCGGTCGTCTCGTTCGACGTCAACTACCGGGTGGGACTGTGGGGCGCCGGAGAGGCGCTGGTGCTGCTCGAGCTGGCGCGCGGGTGTGACCTGGTCTTCGTCGGCGAGGACGAGGCCGCGGCGGCGTGGGGCGTGACGGGAGGGCCGGCCGGTGTACGGGCCGCGTTGCCCGAGCCCGAGGTGCTGGTCGTCAAGCAGGGGAGCGCGGGGGCCACCGCGTTCGTGGGTGAGGAGGCGGTGTTCGTGCCGGCGCTGCGGGTCGAGGTCGCCGGCGCCGTGGGGGCGGGGGACGGGTTCGCCGCCGGGTTTCTCTCGGCGACGCTGCGCGGGCTGTCCGTACGCGACCGGCTCCGGCACGGACATCTGACGGCGGCCGCCGCGCTCAGCGTGCCCGGCGACGTCGCGGAGCCGCCGTCGCGAGCGGAGGCCGACCGACTGGCCGCACTGGACGACGAGGCGTGGGCGAGACTGCGACTCGGGCCCGGGTGGAACGAAGAGAAGGCGAACGCATCATGAGTCAGACCGTCGACCGCGCGCTGAGCATTCTCCCGCTGCTGGCGGAGGGGCCGGCCAATCTGCAGCAGGTCTCCAACCGGCTCGGCGTACACAAGTCGACGGCCCTGCGGCTGCTGCGTACGCTGCACGAACACGGCATCGTCTACCGCCAGTCCGACCAGCGCTACCGGCTCGGCGCGCGGCTCTTCGCGCTGGCCCAGGAGGCCGTCGAGAACATCGACGTGCGGGAGATAGCGCACCCGCATCTGGTCGAGCTGAACGCGCGGACCGGGCACACCGTGCACCTCGCCGTCTACACGGAGGACGAAGTCCTCTACATCGACAAGGTGGAGAGCCGCTACCCGGTGCGGATGTACTCGCGCATCGGCAAACCCGTCGCGATCACCGTCGCCGCGGTGGCCAAGCTGCTGCTCGCCGACCTGCCCGAGCCGGAGCGGCGCATGGTCGCCGAACGGCTCGACTATCCCCCGTACACGTCCCGTTCGATCACCGACGCCGCCGCCTTCCTGGAGGAGCTGGCGAAGGTACGCGAACAGGGCTGGGCCACCGATCTGGGCGGCCATGAGGAATCCATCAACTGCGTCGGCGCACCGGTGCGCGGCGTGGAAGGGCGCGCCGTCGCGGCCATGTCGGTGTCCGCGCCGAACGTGGTCGTCAGCGCCGACGAACTCCTCACCCTGCTGCCCCTGGTGCGCCGCACCGCCGACGCGATCAGCGCCGAGTACTCCGGAAAGGGAACAACCTGATGAGTGACAGCAAGACGGCCATCACCCCGGCCACCCACACGGCGCCGCCCGCGAAGTTCTCGCACGGGGTGAAGAAGGGCAACATCCTCCAGGTCGCCGGTCAGGTCGGGTTCGGGCCCGCGGTCCCGGGCCAGGCTCCCGCTCCGGTGGGTCCGGGCCTGCGTGAGCAGACCCTGCAGACCCTCGCCAACGTCGAGTCCGTCCTGCGGGAGGGCGGCGCGAGCTGGGAGGACGCGGTCATGGGGTTCCTCCGTGGATACTCCGCCCTTCAGGGCGGAGAGGAAGCGGACTCCTGCGGAGCGGGGCAAGGGGCTGCGCTTCGTCGCCAGGGCGGGGCGCGGTGCTCTGACCCGCAGATTTGATGTTCACTTGCGGTCGCGCTAGTTTGTGAGCGTGACCGTGAGCCAAGTGAAGCGGGCGTTCAAGTACCGCTTCTATCCGAGCGATGCGCAGGCAGCCGAGCTGTCGCGCACTTTCGGATGCGTGCGCAAGGTCTACAACCTGGCGCTCGCGGCCCGCACCGAGGCATGGACGCGTCAGGAGCGGGTCAACTACAACGCCACCTCGGCGATGCTGACGGCCTGGAAGAAGACCGAGGAACTGGCCTACCTGTCCGAAGTGTCCTCGGTACCGCTCCAGCAGACGCTGCGGCACCTGCAGGTGGCGTTCACCAACTTCTTCGCCAAGCGGGCGAAGTACCCGCGTTTCAAGTCGCGGAAGAAGTCGCGGAAGTCCGCCGAGTACACCACCTCGGGCTTCCGCTTCCGTGCCGGGAAGCTCACCCTGGCGAAGATGTCCGAGCCGCTGGACATCCGCTGGTCCCGTCCCCTGCCCCAGGGCGCGGCCCCTTCGACGGTGACCGTCTCGCAGGACGCGGCCGGACGCTGGTTCGTCTCCCTGCTGTGCCAGGACGCCTCCATCCAGCCGCTGCCCGCCATCGATGCGGCGGTGGGTATCGACGTCGGCCTGGACCACCTGCTGACCCTCTCCACGGGCGAGAAGATCGTCAACCCCCGGCATGAGCGCCGTGACCGTGCCGCTCTGGCCAAGGCCCAGCGCCGGCTGGCGAAGAAGGCCAGGGGCGAGGGCGCCAACCGGGCCAAGGCCCGGCGCAAGGTCGCCAAGATCCATGCCCGGATCACCGACCGCCGCCGTGACCACCTGCACCAACTCACCACCCGGCTCGTGCGTGAAAACCAAACGCTCGTGATCGAGGACCTGACCGTGCGCAACATGGTCAAGAACCGGAGCCTGTCCCGCGCCATCAGCGACGCGGCGTGGTCGGATTTCCGGAGCATGCTGGAATACAAGGCAGCCTGGTACGGGCGGGAAGTGATCGCGGTCGACCGCTTCTTCCCCTCCTCCAAGCTGTGCTCCACCTGCGGCACCCTCGCCGAGAAGATGCCGCTGAACGTCCGGACGTGGACGTGCGACTGCGGTACGACCCACGACCGGGACGTGAACGCAGCGAAGAACCTTCTGGCCGCCGGACGGGCGGTCGCAGCCTGCGGAGCTGGTGTAAGACCTCAACGGAGTACTCCGGGCGGGCAGTCAGCGATGAAACAGGAAGTCTCACGGCGCGAGCCGTAAGAATCTCCCCCCTTCAGGGGGAAGAGCGTCAACGTGCTCGCCTACCTGCTCTCGCTGGTGCTGCGCGTCGCGCAGGGTTCGGCGACCGTCGCGATCGTGACCACCGCGGGCATCATCGCCCCGCTGCTGGCGGCCGGTGACTTCTCGCAGGCGGGCACCGCCTTGGTGATCATGGCGATCTCGGCGGGCTCCATCTTCGCCTCGCACGTCAACGACGGCGGCTTCTGGATCGTCTCCCAGTACTTCGGCATCTCCGAGCGGGACACCCTGAAGTCCTGGACGGTGCTGGAGTCGGTTCTCTCGGTCGCGGGCTTCGTGGTCGCGGCGGCGGTGAGTCTCGTCGTGTAGCGCTGTACCGTCCGGTACGCCGGTACGTACCAGCGGCGCCCCTGGAAGCCATCTTCCGTTTCCGGGGGCGCCGTTGGGGTCTTGTGGGGGTTCTTCTTCTGATCAAGAATGCACGGGATCACCCCGAACGAATCTTCGGTACGAGATTCGGAAAAGGATCGGAAAAGGAGAGGACCCCCCACATGAAAAGACCTCTCGTCGGCACGTTCGCCATGGCGCTCTTCGGAGCGACCGCGGTCACCGGACTTGCCACGACCCCCGCCGCCGCTGCCGCGCCGCCCGAGCGGGACACGGCGCAGGACGTCATATCCAAAACGGTCGACCGAGTCGTCCCCGGCGCCGCCGCCAAGCCGCCCAAGGCCGGCGCACCCGACTTCGCGGGGACCGTCGCGCTCAGCAACTGCTCCGGCTCGCTGGTGAAGATGCCCGGCTCCCAGCCCGGCGACCCCGGCCTGTTGCTCTCCAACGGGCACTGCCTGGAAGAGGGCATGCCCTCGCCCGGCCAGGTCATCGTCGACCAGCCGTCGCAGCGCAACTTCACCCTGCTCAACGCCTCGGGCGGTAACGCGGGCACGCTGACCTCCACCAAGATCAGCTACGCGGCGATGACCGACACCGACGTCTCGCTCTACGAACTGGACTCCACCTACGAGGAGATCAAGTCGGAGACCGGGATCGACCCGCTCGAGGTCGACGCCTCTCACCCCACGCAGGGCAACGCCATCACCGTCGTCTCCGGGTACTGGAAGGAGACCTACGGGTGCTCCATCGACGGCTTCGTGCACGAACTGCGCGAGGACGGCTGGAGCTTCAAGGACTCGCTGCGCTACACCGGCGAGTGCGACACCAAGGGCGGTACGTCCGGCTCGCCGGTCATCGACAACGGATCCGGCAAGGTCGTCGGGGTCAACAACACCCGTAACGAGAACGGGCAGGAGTGCACCCTCAACAACCCGTGTGAGGTGGACGAGGCCGGCAACGTCACCGTCCACGAGGGGACCGCGTACGGGCAGCAGACGTACACCCTCACCCCGTGCATGGGGGCCGGCAACAAGGTCGACCTGAACCTGCCGGACTGCAAGCTGCCCAAGCCGTAACCGAGTTCGGCCGGGGTCCTGCGCCGTGGTGCGGCGGCACCACGGGCAGGACCCGGGAGTGAGCGACGCCCCCGGAC
>NZ_JBOHCV010000158.1:0-8318 GCF_050698815.1 Streptomyces sp. | reverse complement strand
CCACCAGACCGGCGAAGTGCGCCATGTCGACCATCAGCAGGGCGCCGACCTCGTCCGCGATGCGGCGGAAGGCGGCGAAGTCCAGCTGGCGCGGGTACGCCGACCAGCCCGCGATGATCATCTGCGGCCGGTGCTCACGGGCGAGCCGCTCGACCTCCGCCATGTCGACCTGGCTGGTGGTCTCCTCGACGTGGTAGGCGACCACGTTGTAGAGCTTGCCGGAGAAGTTGATCTTCATGCCGTGTGTGAGGTGCCCGCCGTGCGCCAGGTCCAGGCCCATGATGGTGTCGCCCGGCTTGAGCAGCGCGAACATCGCGGCGGCGTTCGCGGAGGCGCCCGAGTGCGGCTGTACGTTCGCGGCCTCGGCGCCGAAGAGTGCCTTGACGCGGTCGCGCGCGATGTTCTCGATGACGTCGACGTGCTCACAGCCGCCGTAGTAGCGGCGGCCGGGGTAGCCCTCGGCGTACTTGTTGGTGAGCACCGATCCCTGGGCTTCCAGGGAGGCGACCGGAGCGAAGTTCTCCGACGCGATCATCTCGAGGGTGGACTGCTGGCGGTGGAGTTCGGCGTCGACGGCGGCGGCGACGTCCGGGTCCACCTCGTGGAGAGAGCCGTTGAGAAGCGACATGGAACCATCCCTGGTGGCGAGGCCGGGCAGGCGGAGTGGGCGGGTCGGGCGGGGCAGAGGGGGTACGGGCGTCAGCCGCCGGCGACGAACGCGGCGTACTCGTCGGCGGAGAGCAGATCGGCCGGCTCCTCCGCGAACCGCACGGCGAACAGCCAGCCGCCCTCGAAGGGTGCGGAGTTCACCAGGGCCGGGTCGTCCACGACGTCCTGGTTGATCTCGGTGATCTCACCCGAGACGGGTGCGTACAGTTCGCTGACCGACTTCGTCGATTCCAGCTCGCCGCAGGGCTCGCCCGCGGTGACCGAGTCGCCGATCTCCGGTAGCTGGACGAAGACGACGTCGCCGAGCGCGTTGGCGGCGTGCGCCGTGATGCCGACCTTCGACGCGCCGTCCTCGGCGGCCGACAGCCACTCGTGTTCCTTGGTGTAACGCAGCTGCTGGGGGTTGCTCATGGTGCGATTCTCCAGGATGTGAGGGTGACGGGGGAAAAGGGTCTTGGTCAGTGGGACGAGTGCCACACCCGGGCCGGGCCCGCGGTGCCGGCCGCCGCCCCCGCGCGGCCACGGCAGAGCCTGCCCATCCGGGCGGGCGGCCACGACAGCGGCTTCCGGCTCCGGGGCTCCGGGTGCCGGGTCGGCCGGTGCCCGCCGGAGCGCGGTCAGCGCTCCCGCTTGTAGAAGGGAAGCGCCACGACCTCGTACGGCTCGTGGCTGCCGCGGATGTCCACCGCGACCCGGCCGGGGCCGGGCTCCGCGTGCGCCGGGTCCACGTAGGCGATGGCGATCGGCTTGCCGAGCGTCGGGGAGGGAGCCCCCGACGTCACCTCGCCGACCACCGATCCGTCGGCGGCGGAGACCACGGGGTACCCGGCGCGCGGCACGCGGCGGCCCTCCGCGATCAGACCGACCAGCTTGCGCGGCGGCGCCTGCGCGGCCTTCTCGGCGGCGGCCTCCAGCGGCTCGCGGCCGACGAACCTGCCCTCGTTCGTCGTCTTCTCGAACTTCACGATGCGGCCCAGCCCGGCGTCGAAAGGCGTGGTCCCGGTGGTCAGCTCGTGCCCGTACAGCGGCATCCCCGCCTCCAGCCGCAGCGTGTCCCGGCAGCTCAGCCCGCACGGCACCAGCCCGGCACCGGAACCCGCCTCGGTGAGCGCCTCCCAGACGGCGACGGCGTCGGCGGGAGAGACGAACAGCTCGAAGCCGTCCTCGCCGGTGTAGCCCGTACGGGCGATGAGGGCGGCGCGGCCCGCGACCGTGCCGGGCAGCCCCGCGTAGTACTTCAGGCCGTCCAGGTCGGCTGCGGTGAGGGTCTTGAGGATGCCCGCCGCCTCCGGGCCCTGTACGGCGATCAGGGCGTAGGCGTCGCGGTCGTCGCGTACGGCCGCGTCGAAGCCCTCCTGGCGCTCGCGCAGCGCGTCCAGCACCACCTGGGCGTTGGCGGCGTTGGCGACGACCAGGTATTCCAGTTCGCCGGTGCGGTAGACGATCAGATCGTCGAGGATGCCGCCCGCCTCGTCACAGAGCATCGTGTAGCGGGCGCGGCCCTCCTTCAACGCCGAGAGGTTGCCCACCAGCGCGTAGTCCAGCAGCGCGCCGGCCTGCGGTCCGTGCAGGTTGATCTCGCCCATGTGGGAGAGGTCGAAGAGGCCGGCGCGGGTGCGTACGGCGGTGTGCTCGTCGCGTTCGCTGCCGTAGCGCAGCGGCATGTCCCAGCCGGCGAAGTCGGTCATCGTCGCGCCCAGCGCGCGGTGCGTGGCGTCGAGGGCGGTGGTGCGGGGGCGGTCGCTCATGTCAGGCTCCCGTGGCTCGGTGACGGCGGATGTCCTCCCCATCTGTCATCGGAACCTGAGAGGTTCGCCACGAGCCCGTGGGTACGGACGGCGGCTTGCACCGTGGGTGGAGCCGCACGAGGGCGGCCCGCTTTTCAGATCTGCCTCGTCCTGCGCGGTATCGGTGCCTGAGAGATTCAAGGGAGGACTTGCTCCTTCGGCGCCCCGGTGGCCCGTCGCGCTCGCTGCGCGTGCGGCCGGGGACTCTCCCGCGTGGACTCGAACGGCCGGTATGCAGTTGGCCCGCACATCATGGCACGGCGCGGCGGCAGGTGGGCCGGGTGGTCGGCGCGCAATCGTCTTGAACCGCATTACCGTTTCTTGACACTCTCAAGATGAGCCGCGGTACAGCGGCCTTGTTTCCGGGGAGGGCGATCAGGTGGACAGCCTGCGCAGCGCGTACGCGACGGTGACCGGATGGGGTTACACACCACCGAGACCACCGGGGGCGGAGGCGGCCGAATCCGGATCCGGTGCGGCTCCGGCTTCCGTGGTGCGGCGGGAGGACCTGAGGGGTACGGCGGTCAGAAGGACCCTCCGCTTCCCCGCCGGCGACCGGATCGTGGTCTCCGGGCTGCCCGGCAGCGGCAAGTCGACACTGATCCGGCGCTCGGTCGCCGTACAGGACACGGTCCGCCGGATCGACTCGCAGGAGGTACGGGAGCGCTGGGCGGCGCGGCTGCCGCGCTGGCTGCCCTACGGCGTGTACCGGCCGTTCGTGCGGCTCGCGCACTTCGCGGGGCTGCGCGCCGCGCTCGCCTCGGGCGCCAGCGTCGTGGTGCACGACTGCGGCGCGCAGAGCTGGGTGCGGGCCTGGCTGGCGAGGGACGCGCGGCGGCGTGGCCGCGCCCTCCACCTGGTGCTGCTCGACGTGCCGCCCGAGACCGCGCTGCGTGGCCAGGCCGAGCGCGGGCGCCGGGTCTCGGACTACGCCTTCCTCCGCCATCGCAGAGCGGTACGGCAGCTCATCGCGGACGCGGAGACCGGGCGGCTGCCGCGCGGGTCCGGGTCCGTCGTGCTGCTGGACCGGGCGGCGGCGGGGGCGCTGCGCGGGGTGGCCTTCGAGTAACCGCTGCCGGCCCGTCACCACCGGACGGAGTGACGGGCCGCGCGGTGCCGGCAGCCGGAGGACCGACCGGAGAACCAAGGTCAGCGGCGGCTGTCGGCCGTCGTGGCGGTCGTCCGCTGCGCGGTGGGGGAGGAGTCGGTCATGGCGGCGAGGAACGTCACGGTGGAGTTGACCAGCCGGCCGGCCTGGACACCGGTCAGCCGCGCGTTGTCGTCGACGGAGGCCTTCAGCAGCGCGGCGAACCGGTTCTGGACGTCGGCCATGGACCTGGCGCGCAGCTTCGAGACCGCGGATGCGCTCTGCGAGCCGCGCGCGGTCGTGGCCGTACGGTCGCGCAGCAGCGCGAGCGCCTCGCGGAAGTCGGTCCGGTGCTCGGCCGCCTCGCGGCGCGAGAGCTGGCCGCCGGGCGTCTCGAGGATGTCGTCGATCAGGTCGCCGACCTCGTCGATGACCTGGTAAGTGCCCCGCAGCGCGGTGCTCCGGGTGTCCGGGTCCTCGGCGTCGAGGGCGGGCCTGAGGGTGGTCACCACGGCCTTGGTGGTGCCGGCCGGCTTCGGCTGTGCCTGCGGCTGTGTCTGCGGTTTCGGGTGCGGCACGGGGTGCGGCAGCGGGTGCGGCGGCGGCTGGACCGAGATGCCGGCCTCGGCCATGGCGGCGGTGTTGACCGCCGACAGGTCTCTGATCAGGGCACCGGCCGCGGCGGTCCGGGCCCTGGCGTCGTCGCGGCCGACGGCGACGATGCCGTCCACGGATACCCCGAAGGCGCGCGCCGCGTCGGCGAGGGAAAGAGCCCGGGCGCTCTTGTTGTTCTTCCTGTCGGTCGCCGGCAGCGTCCTTGCCGGGCGCGCCTGCTCGACGGCCGCCTTCACCCGCCCGAGCTGTTCTCGCAGCTGATTGCCGGCGGCGCGCAGCAGCATGGGATTGGCGTGCCTGTCATGGGTGAGACGGCCCAGCGTGCCGGTGAGTTCGCCGAGCCGGCCGAGGTGCTCGATGACGCGGAACTGTGCCTGGGTCGTCTCCGCCTGGCCGGGCGCCGCGATGCGGGGGGTGGCGGCCGGTGTTCGTTCGGCGTCGGCCGCGGCGGTTCCGGCTGCGCCGAAGGCCGGCGAGCCGGAGAGAGCGGCGGTGAGTGCGACGGTGACCACTGTGGAGACGCGCATGGGGGATTTCCTCCGAGGAGAGCCGGCAGGGACGGTGCCCACGATTCGTAGGGCCGCTGCGCTGTGCAACCGGGCGGTGGCCATCCGTGGCCGTCTCCGGCCGTTCGCGAGCCATCCGGAGCAGGGTCCGTCACCCGCACTCACCCACGCCCACCCGCGCTCCCGTTCGGTCCCCCGGGGCCGCTCCCGCTCCCTCCCCGGCTGGTGTTCGAAAGCCGGGCTAGGGTTGCCGCCATGACCATTCCGCAGCAGTACGGACCGGGCCACGGCGGAGGCTGGCCCGGCAACGAGCTGGAGGAAACCCTCGCGGCCTCCCTCGAGGTGCCCCATGCGGGTGCCCGGCTGCTGGAGGTGCTCGGCCGCAGCAGCGTCTGGGTGCCGCTGCCCGAAGGCGGGGGCCCCGGCAGCCCGAACCTCGACCTGCCGACCGTCGAGCTGAACGGGGCGCCCTACGTCCCGGTCTTCAGCTCCGAACAGCAGTTCCTGCATGTGGTCGGCACCCACATGTCCTTCACGGTCGCCCCGGCGCGGGAGTTCGCGCGCGGGCTGCCGCCCCAGGTGGGCATCGCCGTGAATCCGGAGGGCACCGTCGGCATGCCCCTGCCTCCGGAGGCGGTGGCCGAGCTGTGCGCCAACACCCCCGGCGAGCAGGCGGCCTGGGGCGTGGCACGCGGCGCCCGGGTGCGGCTCTACGAGCCGGACTGGCAGGACGAGCCGGTGGACTTCCTCGCGGCGGTGGCCGGTGAGTTCGCGCTGCTGCCGTCCGTGCGGACCGCGCGGCGCGCCCTGGCCAGTACCGAAGGCGATGCCCCCGCGCTCTTCGTCGGGGTCGAACTGGACCCGCTCGATCCGGCCACCCGCCAGTCCGCGCACGACGCACTGGGACGGGCGCTGGGCCACGTCCCGGTCACATGGCTGGTGCAGTTGGTGCTGCTGGACGCGGCACAGGATCCGGTCGTGGAGTGGATGCGGCAGTGTGTGCGCCCCTTCTACACCCGAGGTTGACGGCGCCGGCGCCCGCTGTCGGTTCCTGCTCGTAAGCTGGGTTCATGACGGGGACGACGGGGTGGGGCACGCGCGCGTGCCAGGAGCGGGACCGGTGCTGCGCCGGCGGTGCCGAGGCGGCGCGCGGGCGGCGGAGCGAGCGGCCAAGCGGCTACAGGGGAAAGGCGGCCAGGTGAGCGCGGGTGGAAGCGTCGAGCAGCTGCTGCGGCGGGTGTCGCCGGGCCGGTTCGACACCTATGAGGCGGTGCTCGACGCGCTCGCCGGCGGCCAGCTGTGGATGCTGCTCTGGCAGGGCCAGGCGGGTTCTCCCGACGCGCAGTACGGAAACATGGAGGTGGCGGGCTACGGCTACGCGCCCTGTGTGACCTCCGCCCAGGAGCTGGCCGCCTCCGGCTGGAACCGGGCCCACGAGGTGGTCACCGGACGGGAGATCGCCGCAGCCCTCTTCCCGGAGCGCTGGGGAGTGTGGCTCAATCCGCACGCCCCCGGCGGCGGCGTCGGCATTCCGTGGCTGGACCTGCGCCGCATCGCGTCGGGGCTGCACGAGCTGCCGGCCGGACCGCTGCGGATCACCGAACCCAGTGTGGACGTCGCGCAGTTCTACGCGGTGCTCAGCCAGCACGCGCACCGTACCCCGGCCGTCCGCTCGCTGCGCCGCTGCTGGGTGCAGCCCGCGCTGGGCGCCGGGTATCTGGCCATAGGGCTGGATCTCTACGACACGGGAGCACAGGCCGTGGAGTCGGCGCGGGAGATGATGCGGCAGTCGGTGACCGCCGTGCCGGACGGACTGCCCGTCTCCAGCGTCGCGATGTCGGACGACTACGACCCGGTGGCGATGTGGCTGCGGAGCAACTCGCGGCCGTTCTTCGACCGTGACGCTCCGACGGCCAACGCCGGTCCGGGCTACGGCTACGGCTACCCGCGTCCCTACTAGGGCGCGTTCTGAAAGCAGCGCCGCCCGGGCGGTCTTCGAGGACCCGCCCGCAGCGTCACGCACCGGGTCAACACGGCGAAGCGGGGCGCGCGGAACGGTCACGGCCGGTCCGCCCCGGTGAACGCCCGCGGCACCGATAGTCGTCGGCTTCAGTTCGTATAACGGAACCTGCCACGTCACATCACAGTTGGGCATCCTTTCCCCGGGGGGACTGGCAGTGATCGCGGGGCCGATGAAGACTCCCGACCGTTAGGGCCATCGGCCTTCCATACGCACTGCTCCGAACTGGCCGCTACAGCGGCGGGCGTGGGCCGGCCACCGCCGGCCGAGAGAGGTTCCTCCACGATGACGGCACCACTGCACGACACGTCCGCGGAAATCGCGCCTGTCGATCCTGCTCTCGGTGGCGGCTCAGCCGAGAAGGACATCGAAGGCCGGTCTCTCGGGCGGATCGCGTGGAGCCGGCTCAAGCGCGACAAGCTGGCGCTCACCGGTGGCGCCGTCGTGCTGATACTCATCGCGGTCGCCATCCTTGCCCCGTTCATCGTGTCCCTGCTGGGGCATCCGCCGAACGAGCACAACGAGGATCAGATCGACCCGCTCTTCGGGACCCCGATCGGGGCGTTGGGCGGTATCAGCGGCGACCACCTGCTGGGCGTCGAGCCGGTCAACGGCCGGGACGTCTTCAGTCGCATCGTCTACGGCGCCCGCATCTCGCTCCTCGTCGGCTTTCTCTCCGCCGTGGTGGCCGTGATCATGGGCACCGTGCTGGGCGCGCTGGCGGGCTACTTCGGCGGCTGGCTCGACGCGGTCATCAGCCGCGTGATGGACATGCTGCTGGCCTTTCCGCAGTTGCTGTTCATCATCTCGCTGATCTCCGTGGTCCCGAACCAGATGTTCGGGCTGACCGGTACGGGGGTCCGGCTGGCCGTGATGATCCTGGTGATCGGCTTCTTCGGCTGGCCCTACATCGGCCGGATCGTCCGTGGCCAGACGCTCTCGCTGCGCGAGAGGGAGTACGTGGAGGCGGCCCGCAGTCTCGGCGCCGGGCGCCGCTACATCCTCTTCAGGGAGCTGCTGCCCAACCTGATCGCGCCGATCACCGTCTACACGACGCTGATGATCCCCACCAACATCCTCACCGAGGCGGCGCTCAGCTTCCTGGGCGTGGGCGTCAAGCCGCCGACCGCCTCCTGGGGACAGATGCTCAACCACGCGGTGCGCTACTACGAGGCCGACCCGATGTACATGATCGTGCCGGGTGTGGCCATCTTCGTCACCGTCCTCTCCTTCAACCTTTTCGGCGACGGCGTGCGCGACGCGCTGGACCCCAAGGGCACCCGATGAACCCCCACTCCCAGGGCCAGCCCCGGCCCTGGCCCCTGGCCCTGCGCACCCGTGCGGGCCGCGACCTACACGGAGGATGCGAGATCGTGACAACCCAACGCACATCGAGGCGCAGACTGGCCGCATCGGCCGTTGCGGTCGCGGCGCTGTTGTCCACCGCGGCTTGCGGCGGTGGCGGCACTGACGGGAGCGGCGACAGCAAGGGCCCCGGATTCAACGCGGCCAAGGCGAAGATGGCCAACGCGTCCGACAAGAAGGGCGGCACGCTGAAGTTCATCGGTACCCAGGACGCCGACTCCTGGGACACCACGCGCGGCTACTACGGCTTCGCCTGGAACTTCATGCGC
>NZ_JBOHCV010000157.1:0-6240 GCF_050698815.1 Streptomyces sp. | reverse complement strand
CCCTCCGGGGCGGGCACCACCGGCCCGTTCCCCCACCCACGAATCCGCTGCCCACGAGAGCTGCGTCCCGCCATGCTACGTTTTCTCACCCGCCGGCTGCTCGGCGCGATAGTGATCCTGCTGATCATCAGCGCGGTCACGTTCTTCCTCTTCTACGCGATACCGCGCGACCCGGCCCTGCTGGCCTGCGGGAAGAACTGCACACCGGACGCGCTGGAAATCATCCGCAAGAACATGGGCATCGACGAGCCCCTGCCCATGCAGTACTGGCACTTCATGGCGGGCATCGTGACCGGCCGGGACTTCGCTCAAGGGGCCTGCCCAGCACCGTGTTTCGGCTACTCCTTCGCCAACTCCGAGCCGGTCTGGGACACGATCCTCGACCGCTTCCCCACCACGGTCTCGCTGACCGTCGGCGGAGCCGCCGTCTTCCTCACCATCGGTCTTGGTGCCGGCATGATCGCCGCATGGAAGCGCGGCACGCTCGCCGACAAGGTCTTCAGCACCGCCTCGCTGGTGCTCAGCTCGATGCAGATCTACTTCGTCGGCCCGCTGGTGCTCGCGCTGTTCGTCTTCAACCTGGGCCTGCTGGACCAGCCCAAGTACGTACCGCTGACCGAGGATCCGGCCGGCTGGTTCATGGGCCTGCTCATTCCGTGGCTGGTGGTCCAGATCATCTTCACCGCGAACTACACCCGTCTGTCCCGCTCCTCGATGATCGAACAGCTGGCGGAGGACCACGTCCGCACGGCGCGGGCCAAGGGCATGTCGGGGAAGTTCGTCTTCTTCCGCTACGCCTGGCGCGGCTCGCTCATCCCCATCGTCACCATCTTCGGCGTGGACCTCGGCTCCCTGTTCGGGGGCGCGATGATCACCGAGTGGACGTTCTCGCTGCCGGGGCTGGGACGGCTGGCGGTGGAGTCCGTGCAGAACACCGATCTGCCCATGGTGATGGGCGTGATGCTCTTCGCGGCGACCTTCATCATCATGTTCAACGTCATCGTGGACGCCGCCTATGCGTTCATCGACCCGCGCGTGCGGCTGGCCTAGGAGTACCGCTGTGACCACCCTGACCAAGGAAGCGGACGTCCCGACGCCGCGGGAGGCCGGCGCCTCCGGCGCGTTCCTGTCCGTACGCGACCTGTACGTGCACTTCGACACCGAGGACGGCACCGTCAAGGCCGTCGACGGCCTCTCCTTCGACCTGGAGCGTGGCCAGACCCTCGGCATCGTCGGCGAGTCCGGCTCGGGCAAGTCGGTGACCAACCTCTCCATACTCGGGCTGCACAACCCGCGGAAGACGGCGGTCTCCGGCGAGATCCTGCTGGACGGCCAGGAGCTGACGGGGGCGCGCGAGAAGACGCTGGAGTCGCTGCGCGGCAACAAGATGGCGATGATCTTCCAGGACCCGCTGACCGCGCTGTCCCCGTACTACACCGTGGGCCGGCAGATCGGCGAGCCGTACCGCAAGCACCTGGGCGCGTCCAAGCGCGAGGCGCACCTGCGGGCGGTCGAGATGCTGGACAAGGTCGGCATCCCCAACGCCAAGCTGCGGGTCAACGACTACCCGCACCAGTTCAGCGGCGGCATGCGGCAGCGCGCGATGATCGCGATGGCGCTGGTGTGCAACCCCGACCTGCTCATCGCCGACGAGCCGACGACCGCGCTGGACGTGACCGTACAGGCGCAGATCCTCGACCTGCTCAAGGACCTCCAGCAGGAGTTCGGTTCGGCGATCGTCTTCATCACCCACGACCTGGGCGTGATCGCCAACGTCGCGGACGACATCCTGGTGATGTACGGCGGGCGCGCCGTCGAGCGCGGCACGGTCGCGCAGGTGCTGCGGGCACCCCAGCACCCGTACAGCTGGGGCCTGCTGGGCTCCATGCCGCGGCTGAGCAGCGACGTCAACGAGGCGCTGGTGCCGATCCACGGCACCCCGCCCAGCCTGCTCTCGCCGCCGCCGGGCTGCCCGTTCCACCCCCGCTGCGACTTCGTGGACCAAGTGGCCGGGAACCGCTCCTGCAACGCCGACCGGCCCGAGCTGCCCGCCGGCCGCGGCGCCGCCTGCCACCTGACGGCCGAGCAGAAGCAGACCTTCTTCATCGAGCAGATCAAGCCCCGGCTGGGCTAGGGAGACTGACAGCAATGAGCGACGAACTCACCCTGACCAAGCCCCAGGACGAGCCCCGGGACAAGGTCCCCAGCACGGACGAGCCCCTGCTCCAGGTCAAGGGTCTGACCAAGCACTTCCCGATCATGGGCGGCTTCCCCTTCAAGCGGCAGGTGGGAGCGGTCCAAGCGGTCGACGGGATCGACCTGAGCGTCATGCCGGGCGAGAGCTTCGGCCTCGTCGGTGAATCGGGCTGCGGCAAGTCCACGACCGGCAGGCTGCTGACCCGGCTCCTGGAACCGACCAGGGGCACCATCACCTACCGGGGCCGGGACATCTCGCGCGCCAGCCGCAAGCAGCTGGCGCCGGTGCGCTCCGAGATCCAGATGATCTTCCAGGACCCGTACTCGTCGCTGAACCCGCGGCAGACGGTCGGTTCCATCATCGGCGGGCCGATGGAGGTCAACGGCATCAACCCGCCCGGCGGCCGGGAGAAGCGCATCCGGGAGATGCTGGAGACGGTCGGCCTCAACCCCGAGCACTACAACCGCTTCCCGCACGAGTTCTCCGGCGGTCAGCGCCAGCGCATCGGGGTCGCCCGCGCACTCGCCCTGGAGCCGAAGCTGATCGTGGCGGACGAGCCGGTCTCGGCGCTGGACGTCTCCATCCAGGCGCAGGTCGTGAACCTGCTGAAGAAGGTGCAGAGCGAGCTGGGCATCGCGTTCGTCTTCATCGCGCACGACCTCGCCATCGTCCGGCACTTCTCGCATCGGCTCGCGGTGATGTACCTGGGGAAGATCGTCGAGGTCGGCGACCGCGACTCGATCTACAACCGGCCGCGCCACCCCTACACCCACGCGCTGCTCTCGGCCGTGCCCGAGGCCAAGCTGAACGACAACGAGGAGGAGGAGCGCGAGCGCATCCGGCTCGCCGGCGACGTGCCCTCCCCGATCAACCCCCCCTCCGGCTGCCGCTTCCGTACGCGCTGCTGGAAGGCCCAGGACAAGTGCGCCACGGACGAGCCGCCGCTGGTCCAGATCTCCGGCAACCTCGCGGGACATCTGACCGCCTGCCACTTCCCCGAGGAGGGATCGACGACCGCCCGCGAGGAGGACATCATCCTCGACAAGGCGCTGCTGGCGATGGAGGAGGGCCAGCCCGCCGACGCGGTGCCGGAGCAGACCACCTGAGGGTCGGTTGTGATCGTCGGTACGACGGGCGCCGTCGCGAGAAGCTCGCGGCGGCGCCCGTAGGCGTGTCGCGGCGCCCGCGCTACGCGACGCCCAGCGTGCGCTTGAGGAAGGCCACCTGGCACAGCAGCAGGTTCTCCGCGATCTGCTCCTGCGGCGTCATGTGGGTCACCCCCGACAGCGGCAGCATCTCGTGCGGGCGGCCCGCGGCGAGCAGGGCGGAGGAGAGCCGCAGCGTGTGCGCCACCGCGACGTTGTCGTCCGCGAGGCCGTGCACCAGCAGCATCGGGCGGTGCCGGTCGACGGCACCGGAGAGGCCCTCGTCGGTGATCACGGACGTACGCGCGTACACCTCGGGGTCGTCCTGCGGGGTGCCGCAGTAGCGCTCGGTGTAGTGCGTGTCGTAGAGCCGCCAGTCGGTGACCGGGGCGCCCACGACGGCCGTGTGGAAGACGTCGGGGCGGCGCAGCACGGCGAGCGCGGCGAGGTAACCGCCGTAGGACCAGCCGCGGATGCCGACCCGGTCCAGGTCCAGCGGGTGGCTCTCCGCGAGCGAGAGGAGCGCCTCGACCTGGTCGTCGAGGGTGACGGCGGCGATGTCGCGGGAGACCGCCTTCTCCCAGGCCGGCGAGTGACCGGGGGTGCCGCGGCCGTCCGCGACGACCACGGCGAAGCCCTGGTCCGCGAACCACTGCGAGGTGAGGTAGGCGTTGTGCGCGGCCACCACGCGCTGGGCGTGCGGGCCGCCGTAGGGGTCCATGAGGACGGGCAGGGGGCCGTCGCCGTCGCGGTAGCCGGTGGGCAGCACGACGGCCGCCGGGATCTCGCGCTTGCCGGTGCGCAGCAGGCGCGGGGCGGTGGTGAGGAGGGGCGTTTCGGCGTGCGAGGCGATGACGTCGAAGGGGGCCACGGGGCCGTCGGTGGCGTTCTCGGCGAGGCGCAGCACGGTGGCCCGGGTGCCCGGGCGGTCGAGTGCCGCGGTGGCGAGCACGAGGGTGTCACCGGCGCACACGGCGGAGGCCACATGCGCCCTCCCGTCGTCGTCGCCGGCGGTGAGGCGCGTACAGCCCGCGAGTGAGCCGTCCGCGGCGAACCGCGCGCGGTAGACGCCGATGTCCCCGACCCCCCGGCCGAGTGGCTCGTCGGGGCCGCCGCCCGGGGAGGCGGAGAAGAGCACGCCGTCCGCGCCGACGTCGAGCACCGCCCGTACGTGCAACCCCGCGGGCGAGAACGCGCGGTCGCCCACCACCAGTACCCGTGTCGCCGCGGTGTCCTCGATCCGGACCAGCCGCCCGTCCGGCGTCCAGGCGGGCACCCCGCTGAAGAGCTCCAGCCAGTCCGGGTCCTCGTCGGTGTGCAGGGTGGTGGTGGTTCCGGTCCCGGTGTCGACGCCGAGGTAGAGCTGGGTGCGCTGGTCGCGGGACTGTACGAGCAGCAGGGGCGGCCCGCCGGCCGACCAGTGGACGCGGGCGAGGTAGGGGTGGCGGGCGCGGTCCCACTCGATCGCGCCGGGAGTCCCCCCAGGCCCGCCAGGGCCGAGGGGGAACTTCCCGTCGGCGCTCAGCAGGTGGAGCGTGACCTCCGCGTTGGGCGTGCCGGCCGCCGGGTAGGGCACTTCGGCCGGCTCCTGTTCCGGGTTGGCGGGGTCGGCGATCCACCAGCGTTGTACGGGCGCGTCGTCGGCGCGGGCGACGAGCAGCCGGTCGCTCTCGGGGGACCACCAGAAGCCGCGGCTGCGGTCCATCTCCTCGGCGGCGACGAATTCGGCCAATCCGTAGGTGACCGTGCCGGTTTCGGGGGCCGCCAGCACGCGGTCGCCCGTGCCGTCCGCCTCGATGGCGCGCAGGGCGCCCCCGCAGACGTAGGCGATGCTCCGCCCGTCGGGGGAGGGGCGCGGGTCCACGACGGGCGTGGGCGTGCTCAGTTCGCTCACGGTCCCGGTGCGCAGATCGGTGGTGAACAGGCGCCCAGACAGCGTGAAGGCGGCCATGCCGACCTCCATGTCGGTGGCATATCCGACGATTCCGGCGGAGCCTTCGCGGCTGCGTTCGCGACGTGCGCGTTCCTCGGGGGACAACTCCTCGGCGGCGCCGCCGAGAAGACGCCCGGGGTCGGCCGCGACATACTCCCGTGCCGCGGCCGGTTCCCGTACCCACAGCAGATTCGCCCGGTCAGTGCCTTCGCGGGAGCGGAGGAAGACGACACGTGAGCCGTCGGGGGAAACGGTGAACGCGCGCGGGGCGCCGAGGGTGAACCGTTGGGTGCGGGCGTACTGCCGCGGGAAGGTCGTGGCCATGCGCCAGAGCGTAGGCCCTCGCGGGTGCGCGCGGCTGTGGCCGGAACCGAATATGCGCCCCTCTTCTGCACCCGTGCACCCGGTCCATGACATCTGACGGGTAGTTATGATCGATTGCAGTGGCGGGGCCCGGCATACGGCCGGAGGCCCGTCCCTGTCATGGGCTCATGCTGTCCGGATCCGTTGCCGCCCGCGCGTACTTGGAGGTGAAGCGCCGTGGCACTCTCAATCTCAGCGGTGGTGCTGCTGCTGATCATCGTCTTCCTGCTCGTCAAGAAGTCGGGGCTGAAAGCGGGACACGCGGTGGTGTGCATGCTGTTGGGCTTCTACCTGGCAGGCTCATCGATCGCCCCCACCATCCGCGATGTGACGACGAACGTGGCGGGGATGCTCGGCGACATCAAGTTCTGACGGTCCCGTCCCGTTAGGGTCGGGTCATGAGTTCGGGTTCGGATCCCGACCGCCGTCTGCTGCTGGTGCACGCGCATCCTGACGACGAGTCGATCAACAACGGTGCCACCATGGCCAAGTACGCCGCCGAGGGCGCCCGCGTCACGCTGGTGACCTGCACCCTCGGTGAGGAGGGTGAGGTGATCCCGCCGGAGCTGGCCCACCTGGCACCGCAGCCGCAGCCGCAGCCG
>NZ_JBOHCV010000156.1:0-2260 GCF_050698815.1 Streptomyces sp. | reverse complement strand
CACCTCGTCGTCGGAGAGTTCACGCGCCGACGTGCCCGCGACCTCCTCCTTGGTGATCGCGGTGAGGGTCATCCGGAGGGTGGCGGAGCGCAGCTCGTCGCGCGCCTTGATCGCTGTGGTCAGGTCGTCCTTCAGCCGGGACTTGAGCGTAGTCATAGCTACTTCGTATCCTCCAAAGATTCGGTGGCCATCATCCCCCATCAAGCACGGACCGCACCTCGATATCCCCATAGGCCGTACTCATGCCGACCGTGCTCACGCCGGCCGCTCCCCGCACGGCATGCGCCCCCGACACCAGGTCTGCGACCATGGGCCCATGCGCGCGCGATACGGAATCCCCCTCACCCTGACGGCTCTCGGCGCGGCCTGCGTCGGCTACGCGACCGCCGTCGAGCCCCGTTCCTTCCGCCTCCGGCGCGTCACCGTCCCCGTGCTGCCGCCGGGGATGCCCGCGCTGCGCGTCCTGCACATCGCCGACATCCACATGGTGCGGGGGCAGCGCAAGAAGCAGCGCTGGCTGCAGTCCCTGGCCGGCCTGCGCCCGGACCTCGTCATCAATACGGGCGACAACCTCTCCGACCCCGAGGCCGTCCCCGACGTGCTGGACGCCCTCGGTCCGCTGCTGGAACTCCCCGGCGCGTACGTCTTCGGCTCCAACGACTACTACGGCCCGAAACTGCGCAACCCCGCCCGCTACCTGTTCGAGAAGGCCAGCGGACGCCACGGACTGAACGGCAACGCGGGCGCCGTCCACGCCGTGCACAACCCGTGGGAGGGTTTGCTCGACGCGTTCGACGCGGCGGGCTGGGCGGGCCTCACCAACGCCCGCGGCCGGCTCAAGCTCGACAGCGGCCAGGAGATCGCCCTCACCGGCCTCGACGACCCCCACATCAAGCGGGACCGCTACGCCGCCGTCGCGGGCGGTCCCGAGCCCGACGCCGACCTCTCCCTCGCGGTCGTCCACGCCCCGTACCTGCGCGTCCTGGACGCCTTCACCGCCGACCGCTACCCGCTGATCCTGGCCGGCCACACTCACGGCGGTCAGCTCTGCGTCCCCTTCTACGGAGCGCTCGTCACCAACTGTGACCTGGACACCGACCGCGTCAAGGGCCTCTCCACCCACCGCGCGGGCGGCCACCGCTCCTACCTCCACGTCTCCGCGGGCTGCGGCGCCAACCGCTACACCCCGGTCCGCTTCGCCTGCCCACCGGAGGCCACCCTGCTGACCCTCACCGCCCCCGCCTGACGCGCCCCGCCCGTCCCCCGCACCCCGCGGAAACCGGATTTCTCCTGAGCGTCCGGCTGGGCTAAGGTAGTCCAGGTTGCTTCGGGGTGTGGCGCAGCTTGGTAGCGCGCTTCGTTCGGGACGAAGAGGTCGTGGGTTCAAATCCCGCCACCCCGACAGAAGAAACAGCAGGTCAGGGGCCCATTCGCTTGATGGCGAACGGGCCCCTGAAACGTGTTTGAGGCCCTTTGGGAGCCATATGGGAGCCGACCTTGAGACGCGGCTCCCATGGAGACACCGACGGTCGATTCCCGAGCACAGAAATAGGCGGCTCGGAGAACTTTCCCCGAACTGCTCGTCCGGACCAGGTGCCGACGGTACGACCAAGACCATGCACCGTTGGACGCCGCTCAACGAGCGCCAGCTATCCCTGCTCACCCGGATCGGGGGCGCGGCCGAGCCCGTCACCTCCGACAGCCCGGAACTCGCCCTTACCGCTCGCGCGTTGAAGGAGCGGGGCCTCATCGCCATGCCGAAAGCAGCCGGCAAGTGGCGGGCCCAGATCACCGATGCCGGGCGCTTCTACCTTCAGCACGGTCATCACCCGGACAAGCCTGCGCAAGTGCCCCGGGAGAAGCAGCCCGCAGCCACAGATGCGGATGCACACCGACGTCCGGCCCCGGCACAGAGGCCGGCCACGGCGGGCGACGTCAAGGCCAAGAAGCCTTCCTCTCGGCCGCCCGCCCGTCCCTCGCCCGAAATCCCCGGGCCGGATCTGATCGAGAAGGTCCAGAAGGCAGGCCGCTTTCTGCGCATCCCCAACCCGGACGCGGCGGAGCGGGCTCGCTACCGTCGCGCCTTCGATGCCGCACGCCAGTGCGCTCCGCCCGGCTACCACCTCAAGTACAGCGGGCGGGCCAAGGGAGACTTCTTCCTCGGCCTGCTGAGGATCACGGGTGAGGACGAAACGGAATGGAACCGGATCCGACTCCAGCGCAGTCGCGTGATCACGGACATCGAAGACGTACTCGCCGC
>NZ_JBOHCV010000155.1:0-2618 GCF_050698815.1 Streptomyces sp. | reverse complement strand
GTGCTCCCCCGGCCCGCGCTGCGGACGGCCGGCGGCGGTTCCGGCGGGGACATGGACGCCATGGCCGGGACGGCCAGCCCTCGGCTCGACACCCTGGAGGAGAAACTCTCCCAGATCGAGCGGCAGTTCGGCTGACCCGCCACAGTCTGCCCGGGGCCGCCCCGTGGGGGGTGCGGTCCCGGGCTGTTTTCGCCCGGCGCCCGGGGCGGAGTCAGGCCTCCCACACGGCGACGGCCGTACGGTCGTCCGCGAACCCGCGCACGCGCAGCTGGACGTCGGCGAGGAACGCGGCGAGGCCCGGCGGTTCGGCCCGGTGCGCCCAGGACCGGGCCAGCTGGTCGGCGAACGCCGGTTCACCGCGCAGCGGTCCGGCGAGGCCCGGGCTGCACAGCAGCAGCGTGTCGCCCCGCTGTGCCACGGTGGCGCGGAACCGGAACGGTTCCGGAGGCCAGTGGGCGGGCGGCGGCACGGCGGGACCGGCCGGGTCGCCGGGTTCCGCGGGGTCGAGTTCCAGGCCCGGTCCGGGCGGTTCGGGCTCGATGTCCTGCCAGGCGCCGGAGCGCAGCCGGAAGAGTCCGCCCGCGCCGGCCCCGAAGAAGACGCGGGTCCTGCAGCGCGGGTCGGCCGAGAGCAGCAGGCAGCGCAGGTCCGCGGTGTACTCCTCGGGCGCGACGCCCAGGGCGGCCGCCTGCGCGCGCAGCCGTCCGTAGCAGCGGTCGGTCAGCCGCTGCAGGCCGGACCTGAGCGCGCCGCGGCGGTCCGCGCGGATGTCCTCGGCGAGGCGGGCGTGACTGCGGCCGGTGACGCCTCCGATCGCGTGGCAGATCTCCCGGGCCGCCCGGTGCCCGCCTGTGGCGTTGCGTCCACCCGCCGCGACGGCGACCAGCAGCAGCGCGGACTCCCCGGAGCCGAAACGGGCGGTGAGCAGGGCATCGCGTCGCAGGGCACCACGGTGGCGGGCGGAATCCCCGCGCAACGAGGCGGCGCGCAGCGTGAGTCCGCCGTAGCGCGCTCCGTCCAGGACTGTGTCCGGGACGAGTTCGGCGAGCGCCGCGGGATCCGCGATGGGGAGGGTGGCGGGCTCGGCGTCATAGGTGGGCGGACGGTCGCCGACATGCGTGGGGCGCAGCGAGGGCCCCGTGCCGGGGCGGGGATTCGCGTCAACTCCGGTGCCGCCGACGGGACGTGAGCGCGGTGCCGGGACCGGGGCCTGTTCGGGTTCCGGGTCCGGTTCCAGGTCCGGTTCCAGGTCCGGTTCGGATTCCGGTTCCGGCCAGGACCCGTCCGGCGCCGCTCTCGGGTCCGGCGGACCGTCCGCCCCGGCCGGCTGGTCCCGCACCGGTGCCGGCCCGGTATCCGGCCGGGGTTCCCGCGACGGATCGCTCCGCCGGGACGAGGGCACGGCGGGTGCCGGCGCGGACCCCACCGTGCGCCTGACCGAGGCGTAACGGTCGTCGAGGGTGTCCCCGGCGCGCGCGCGGCCCGTGTCCGGGGACCCCGGGTCGTACAACTGGCTCCACCAGTCGTTCTGTTCGCCGGACTCCGGATCGCGGGGCCTCCCCTGCTGACTCATGCCCATATTGTTGCCCGTACGCGGGCCCTCGGAAGACCGTCCCGGACAACTGCACGGCCGGGGCATGGAAGAGGACCGGGCGTCAGCGCACGGTGCCGCCCGCGCCCACGGTGTGGTTCCAGAGGTGGTGCAGGGCGTACGAGCGCCACGGCCGCCAGTCCTCGGACCGGCTGCCGTCGGTTCCGGTCAGGGCCAGCCCGTGCCGTACGCCCACGTCCCCGGTGAGGAAGACGTCCGGGTCGCCGAGCGCCCGCATCCGCATGTAACCCGCGCTCCACGGGCCGATGCCGGGCAGGGCGAGCAGGGCTCGCTCGGCCTCCTCGCGGTCCGCACCCGGGTGCAGCGGGACGGCGCCGTCGGCGAGGGCGGCGGCGACGGTGCGAAGCGTGGCACGGCGCCTGTCCGGCATGCCCAGTTCGCCCAGCGGTGCGGCGGCGAGCGCGCCGGCCTCGGGGAAGAGGTGGGTGAGCCCGCCGTCGGGGGCGGCGAGCGGCTTTCCGTACGCCGCGACGAGTTTCCCGGCGAGCGTGCGCGCGGCGGCGACCGTGATCTGCTGTCCGAGCACGGCACGTACGGCGAGTTCGTGCGGATCGGTCGTCCCGGGCGAGCGCAGTCCGGGGCAGCCGGCCACGAGCGGGCCGAGCGTGCCGTCGGCGCCGAGCCGCTCGGCGACCGCGAACGGGTCGGCGTCCAGGTCGAAGAGCTGCCGTACCCGCTGCACGGCCGTGGTGAGGTCGCGGAGGTCGGCGAGGTGCAGCCGGCACTCCAGCCAGCCGCCGCCCGCCCGGCACGTCGGGCCGGGCGCCGTACGGCCGGTGCTCTCGTCCACCTCGACGACCCCCGTGCCGTAGGGCAGTGCGAGCGTGCGCCGGTAGCTGCGCCGGCCCGGGGTGCCCAGCACCTCTTCGACCCCCTGGATCGCGCGCCGCTGCAGGAAGTCGAAGATCTGTTCCGCCGCGTACGGGCCCCGGTAGGGGAGGCGCAGCGGGATTCCCGCCGCGCCGCGCCGGGTGCCGTGCCCGCCGCGCGCGGCGGCGGCGCGCAG
>NZ_JBOHCV010000154.1:0-5510 GCF_050698815.1 Streptomyces sp. | reverse complement strand
TTCGGGCGGCCCGACGACTCGGTTCCCGCGTACGCGAGTTGACGCCTCAGTCGCGGGCGGCCTCCGCCGACTCCGCGTCGTAGCGCCCGTCGAGCTTGGCGACCAGGCCGGTCACCTGCCGGGCGATGTCCGGCGCGGTGAGCCCGATCCCGGCCATGACCTCCTTGCGGGAGCCGTGGTCCAGGAAGCGTTCCGGAATGCCGAAGTCGCGCAGCGGCATGTCCACGCCCGCGTCGCGCAGCGCCTGCGCGACGGCCGAACCGACGCCGCCCGCACGGCTGTTGTCCTCGACGGTGACCACGACGCGGTGCTGCTCGGCCAGCGGCGGCAGTTCCTCGTCGACGGGCTTGACCCAGCGGGGGTCGACCACCGTGGACGAGATGCCCTGCTTGTCGAGCAGGCCGGCGATCTCCAGGCACATCGGCGCCAGCGCACCGACCGAGACCAGCAGCACGTCGGGGCGCTGGGTGTCCGTCGCCCGGCGCAGCACGTCCATCCTGCCGACCCGGCCGACGGCCGGCACGGCGGGACCGACCACGCCCTTGGAGTAACGCACCACGGTGGGGGCGTCGTCCACCTCGACGGCCTCGCGCAGCTGCGCGCGCACCTGCTCGGCGTCGCGCGGCGCGGCCAGCCGCAGCCCGGGGACGCACTGCAGGACCGACATGTCCCACATGCCGTTGTGCGAGGCACCGTCGGTGCCGGTGACGCCCGCGCGGTCCAGCACGAAGGTCACCCCGCACTTGTGCAGCGCGACGTCCATCAGCAGCTGGTCGAAGGCACGGTTGAGGAAGGTGGCGTAGACGGCGAAGACGGGGTGCAGCCCACCGGTGGCCAGCCCCGCGGCGGAGACCGCGGCGTGCTGCTCGGCGATGCCCACGTCGTAGACCCGCTCGGGGAACTCCTCGGCGAAGCCGTGCAGTCCGACCGGGCGCATCATCGCCGCGGTGATCGCGACGATGTCCTCGCGCTCCCGGCCCAGCTTGACCATCTCCTCGCCGAAGACCGAAGTCCAGTCGGCACCCGAGGACTTCACCGGAAGGCCGGTGTCGGGGTGGATGACGCCGACCGCGTGGAACTGGTCGGCCTCGTCCTGACGGGCCGGCTGGTAGCCGCGGCCCTTCTCGGTCAGGCAGTGCACCAGCACCGGGCCGCCGAAGCGCTTGGCGCGCTGCAGCGCGGACTCGACGGCGGCGACGTCGTGGCCGTCGATGGGGCCGACGTACTTCAGGCCCAGGTCCTCGAACATGCCCTGCGGGGCGATGAAGTCCTTCAGCCCCTTCTTGGCGCCGTGCAGCGTCTCGTACAGCGGCTTGCCCACGACGGGGGTGCGGTTGAGCACCTCCTTGCCGCGGGCGAGGAAGCGCTCGTAGCCGTCGGTGGTACGGAGGGTGGCCAGATGGTTGGCGAGGCCGCCGATGGTCGGGGCGTAACTGCGCTCGTTGTCGTTGACGACGATGACGAGGGGGCGGTCCTTGGCGGCGGCGATGTTGTTGAGCGCCTCCCAGGCCATCCCGCCGGTGAGGGCGCCGTCGCCGATGACGGCCACGACGTGGTCGTTCTTCTGCCGTACCTCGTTCGCCTTGGCGAGCCCGTCGGCCCAGCCCAGGACCGTGGAGGCGTGGCTGTTCTCGATCACGTCGTGCTCGGACTCGGCGCGCGAGGGGTAGCCGGAAAGGCCGCCCGCCAGGCGCAGGCCGGAGAAGTCCTGACGGCCGGTCAGCAGCTTGTGGACATAGGACTGGTGCCCGGTGTCGAAGAGCACCTTGTCCTTCGGGGAGTCGAACACCCGGTGCAGGGCGATGGTCAGCTCGACCACGCCCAGGTTGGGCCCGAGGTGCCCGCCGGTCTTGGAGACCGAGTCGATGAGGAAGGAGCGGATCTCTCCCGCCAGCTGCTCCAGCTGCTCCGGGCCGAGCCGGTCCAGGTCGCGGGGGCCCTTGATGCCCGTCAGCAGACCCCACCTCTCTCTGAGCTGCGCCCTGGGGAACTCCACCGCCCCCGAACCGGGAAGACGCGCCGCGCGCGGCCCCTTATCCACGGTGCCTCCTTGCTGTCGAGCATGGTCGAGCTGTGCTGATTCCGTCGAGTCTAATGTTCCGTGCGCGGACGGCATCTTCGGGCTGTGCGAGAAGGGTCACCCGACTGGGCGCGGACCGCCGGGCCGCGCAACCGCACATACGGTGCGAACAGTACGAAGAGTGCGGAACGGCGCGCCGGGGCCGGATCCCCTTTCAGGAACCCGGCCCCGGTGTGCCGTGCGCGTGCGGGCGTACGGATCAGGTGCGTACAGCCGCACGTGTGCACGGTGTCAGGTGCGGCCCGCGGTCTTCTGCGTACGCCGGGAGACCGAGTCGATGACCACGGCGGCCAGCAGTACCGCGCCGGTGATCATGTACTGGATCTCACTCGCCATCCCGAGCAGGTTCAGGCCCTGCTGGATGGACTGGATGACCAGGATGCCCAGCAGCGCGGACCAGATCTTGCCGCGCCCGCCGAAGAGGCTGGTGCCGCCGATGACGGCCGCGGCGATGACGTTCATCAGGGTGTTGCCGGCGCCGAGGCTCTTGGTGGCGCCGCCGGAGAGGCTGGCGATGAACAGGCCGCCGAAGGCCGCGAGCATCCCCGCGATGGCGAAGACCGAGATACGGACCCGCTCCACGTTGATGCCGGCCCGCCGGGCCGCCTCGGCGTTGCCGCCGACCGCGAAGATCTGCCGCCCGTAGGTCGTACGCCGGACCACGAAGTCGGCGATGACCAGCACGCCCAGGAAGAGCACGAGGGCCAGGGGCAGGCCGCGCGACTGGTTGAGCACGTAGGCGACGACGAAGACGACCACCGCCACGACCGCGGTGCGCACCACGATCTCGCTCACCGGCCGGGACGGCAGCCGGGCCGCCCGGCGCCGCTTCGCGTCCAGCAGCAGGGCGGCGGCGTAGCCGAGTACGGCCACCAGGGCGAGGCCGTAGGCGGCGGCGATGTCCTCGAAGTAGTAGCCGGTCAGGTCTTCCACGAAGCTGCCGCCGGGCGTGTTGATGCTGCCCTCGGAGCCCATCAGCCAGATCTGCAGACCGCTCCAGCCCAGGAAGCCGGCGAGGGTGACCACGAACGCGGGCACGCCGACCTTGGCGAAGAAGAAGCCGTGCAGGCCGCCGATGCCGAGCCCGGCGAGGACGGCGAGCGCCACCGCCAGCCAGTCGTTGAGCCCGTGCGTGACGCTGAGCACCGCCCACACGGCGGCGCCGACGCCCGCGACCGAGCCGACGGACAGGTCGATCTCGCCGAGCAGCAGGACGAAGACGATGCCGGTCGCCATGATGCCCGTACCGGCGATGTAGACGCCGATGTCGCTGATGCTGCCCGCCGAGAGGAAGGTGTCGTTCAGCGACTGGAAGATGATGGCGATGGCGATCAGACCGAGGATGACGGGCAGCGAGCCGAGCTCACCGCCGCGCACCCGGCGCTTGAAGTCCGTCAGATAGCCGGCGAAGCCCTGCTCGCGCACCAGCAGTCGGGGGTCGACCACGGGGGCCGCGCCCGGGGCCACGGCGTCGCCGTTCGCGGGCGCCGGGGTCCCGGTGCCGGCGGGCTCGGTGCCGCGTTCCTTGTCGACGGTGTCGCTCACTTCGCCGCCTCCTTGACGGTACGGGCCTGGCGGCGGGTGACCGCGTTGTCGGAGGCGCCGGTGATCGCGGCGATGACCTCCTCATGGGAGGTGCTCGCGACGTCGAAGACGCCGTTGTTGCGGCCGAGCCGCAGCACCGCGACGTGGTCCGCGACGGCCTGCACGTCGGCCATGTTGTGGCTGATCAGGACGACGGCGAGGCCGCGTTCACGCAGCCGCTCGACCAGGTCGAGCACCTGCGCCGTCTGCTCGACGCCGAGTGCGGCGGTCGGCTCGTCCAGGATGACGACCTTGGGGTCACCGATCAGCGCGCGGGCGATGGCGACGACCTGCCGCTGACCGCCGGAGAGCGAGGCGACGGGTATCCGGACGCTGGGGATGCGGATGGACAGGGTGTCCAGCAGCTCCATGGCCCGCTTCTCCATGGCGATCTCGTCGAGGATCGCGGCGCCGCGCAGTTCGTTGCCGAGGAAGAGGTTGGCGACGACGTCGAGGTTGTCGCACAGCGCCAGGTCCTGGTAGACGGTGGCGATACCGAGGTCCTGGGCGTCGTGCGGCCGGGTGATGCTGACCGGCGTGCCCTCCCACTCGATGGTGCCGTCGTCGATGGGGTGCACGCCCGCGATGGTCTTGACGAGGGTGGACTTGCCGGCGCCGTTGTCGCCAACGAGGGCGATCACCTCGCCGGTACGTACCTCCAGGTCGACGTCGGTGAGCGCCTGGACGGCGCCGAACCGCTTGGAAACCCCGCGCAGCGCGAGCACGGTTTCGTTCGCCACTGGGTCCAACTCCGATCTTTCGTCAGCCGCCGCCCCCGCCGGGCGGGGGCGGCGGCCTGCACTTCTCAGGGATGTCGGGTCGCGCCGGGGCGGCGGCCCGGGGGTCACTTCAGGCCGGCGGCCTCGCACGCCTTGGCGAACTGCGGGGTGCAGATCTGGCTGACCTTGTAGACCTTGTCCTTGATGATCGTGTCCTTGATGTTGTCCTTGGTCACGATCTTGGCGTCGTAGAGCTGGGCGGGAATGCCCTTCTTGCTCTTGCTGTCGACCGTCTTCGGGGTGAGCGAGTCGGTCTTCTTGCCCTTCAGCAGGTTCACCGCGATCTCGGCGGTGGTCTCCGCCTGCGGCTTGATCGCCTTGTAGATCGTCAGTGCCTGGTCGCCCTTGACGATCCGCTGCAGACCGGCGAGTTCGGCGTCCTGGCCGCTCAGCGGTACGTCCTTGACGCCCTGCTTCTTCATGGCGGTCGAGACACCGCCGGCCATGCCGTCGTTGGCGGCGTAGACGCCGTCGAAGCCGTCCTTGCCGAGCTTGGTGATGGCGGCGCCCATCTTCTTGTTCGCCTCGTCCGGCGACCAGTCCGGGATGTCCTGCTCGTAGACGACCTTCTTGACCTTCTTGTCGAGCACGCTGTGCGCGCCCTTCTTGAAGAGCGGGGCGTTGGGGTCGGTGGGCGAGCCGTTGATCATGACGACGTTGCTGTCCTTGGCCTTGTCGCCCAGCGCCTCGACCAGGCCCTGGCCCTGGAGTTCGCCGATCCGCTCGTTGTCGTAGGAGACGTAGGAGGAGATGTCGCCCTCGGCGAGCCGGTCGTAGGCGACGACCTTGACGCCCTTCTTCGCCGCCCGGTCCACCCAGGACTTGGTGGCCTGCGCGTCCACGGCGTCCAGGATGATCACCTTCACGCCCTGGGTGATGAGGGCGTCGAACTGCTTCTTCTGCGTCTCGGAGTCCTGGGTGGCGTTGTTGTACTTGACGTCGCAGTCCGAACAGAGAGACTTGATCTTCTTCTCCATGAGCGGACGGTCGAACGTCTCGTAGCGCGTGGTCTTGTTCTCCGGCAGCAGCAGACCGATGGTCTTGTTGTCGCCACCACCGTCGCCGCC
>NZ_JBOHCV010000153.1:0-2322 GCF_050698815.1 Streptomyces sp. | reverse complement strand
GCCAGTTCGCCTGGCAGGTCTTCGACCAGAAGGTCACGCATCTCCTCCGTGACGAGTACCGGATCCGCCAGATCACCAAAGTGACCGCGCCCACGCTGGAGAAGCTGGCCGAGAAGATGGACGGGGTGGACCCCTCCGGCTTCCTCGCAGAGATCAATGCCTACAACGCCGCTGTGGACACCGGCACACTCTTCAATCCGAACGTCCGGGACGGCCGGGGAACTTCCGGCCTTGCCGTAGACAAGACCAACTGGGCCAATACCGTCGACGAGGGACCGTTCGAGGCGTACGCAGTGACCTGCGGCATCACCTTCACCTTCGGGGGTGTCCGCATCGATCCACGCAGCGCACAGGTCTTCGACACCGACATGCGCCCGATCCCCGGCCTCTTCGCCGCCGGTGAACTGGTCGGCGGGCTCTTCTACTTCAACTACCCAGGGGGCACCGGTCTGACGAACGGGTCGGTGTTCGGACGGAATGCGGGCACCGCTGCCGGCCGGGCCGCGTGATGCCGGTGCTGCCGGAAGCACAATCGGGGCCGGAGCCGATGGAGCTCGTGGTGATCCCCGGGGACGGCATCGGGCCGGAACTGGTCGACAGTGCCCTGCAGGTGCTGGAGCGGGTGGCCGCCCTGGACGGCTTCGAGTACCGCATCAGCACGATCGATGCCGGTGCCGGCGCGTACCGGAGCACCGGACGGGCGCTCCCGGCGGACGCGCTCGAACGCCTGCGTGCCGCCGACGGCGTTCTCAAGGGGCCGGTGGGTCTCCCCGACGTGCGCCATCCGGACGGAACCGAGGCCGGGCTGCTCGGCGGGCTCCTCCGGCTGGGGCTGGACACCTTCGCCAACGTCCGGCCCGTGAGGCTGCTTCCCGGCATCACCGGCGCCACACGCCACCGCGCCGGCCAGATCGACTATGTGGTGGTCCGTGAGAACACCGAGGGGCTGTATGTCTCACGGGGGGCCGGCGCGGCCACGCCACACGCCGCCGCGGACCAGCTGATGATCACCCGAGTGGGCACCGAGCGGGTCGTGCGGTACGCGTTCGATCTGGCGCGTAAGCGCTCGGACGCCGCCGCCGACGGTGTCCGCAGGGTTACCTGTGTGGACAAGAGCAACGTGCTGCGAAGCTACGCACTCTTCCGCCGGGTGTTCGACGAGGTGGCCGCGGACTACCCGGACGTCGAGACCGAACACCTCTACGCCGACGCGGCTGCTCACGATCTCGTCGCGCGACCGCAGTGCTTCGACGTGCTGGTGATGGAGAACTTCCTCGGAGACGTTCTGAGTGACCTCGGCGCCGCCACAGTGGGAGGTCTCGGCATGTGCGGCTCCCTCAATGTCGGCGTGGAGGCGGCTTACGCGGAGCCGGTGCACGGCAGCGCTCCGGACATCGCGGGGCAGGCGCTGGCCAACCCGCTCTCGCAGATTCTGAGCCTGGCGCTGCTGCTGGACCATGCCTCCAGGCCTGCGGCGGGCGAACGTGTGAGAGGTTCCGTCGAGTCCGCGCTCTCCCGCGGAGATATCGAGTTGAGCGAACGGGGACAACCGGTCCACGGAACGCAGTCCGTCACGGCAGCCGTGTGCGAGAACCTGAGGTCCTGACCGGGCACAGCGGGAGTCGCCCCGGCGGACGGCTGGCCGAACCTTTGCGGGCGCGGGCGCGTCACCGACTCCACCGCAATACAGTCCTCGTGCATGGACTGGATCGAGCGGGTGCGAAGCCTTCGGCAATGGACGCACAACGGGGAACGCGCGCCGCACAAGCCGCTGCTGATGCTGTACGCCCTGGGACGGTTTCAGCGGGACCCCGGGCAGCCGCTGCGCTACTCGGACATCGAGCAGGATCTGAAGACACTGCTGCAGGACTACGGCCCGGTGCACCGGACTTCACCCTCCTACCCCTTCCATCACCTCGTCAGCGACGGCGTCTGGGAGGTGCACACCGACCACGGACCGGCCAGTCCGGGCTCTGGCGTGAGGGTGCTGCGGGAGAGTGGCGCAACTGGACGACTGGTGCCGGGACTTCGGTCAGCACTGGCGGCAGACCCGGAACTGCTCGGACGTCTGACGCACACCCTGCTGGACATGCACTTCCCACCGTCGCTTCACCCGGACGTCGTGGCTGACGTAGGACTCAACCTCGAGCTCGCAGCCGGGACGATGCCCCCAGCCGGGCTGACGCGCGACCGACGGCGCGCGGTCGAGACGCGTAAACAGGTACTGGTCGCCTACGAGTACCGCTGTGCGTTCTGCGGCTTCGACGGGTCCATAGGCCGGGTACCCGTCGGGCTGGAGGCCGCTCACGTGCGGTGGTGGGC
>NZ_JBOHCV010000152.1:0-2546 GCF_050698815.1 Streptomyces sp. | reverse complement strand
GCGCTGGGCCCGCTCGACACCGTCGCGACGCTCGAGGCCTTCGCCGACACCATGGTTCCGGGCGAGAAGCGGCACGGCCACGACCGGGCCATCGCGGGGGCCGCGCCCGGCCCCGGCGCGGTCCAGGCGGGAGCGGTCGCGCTTCTTCAACTCCCGGAGCTCGGCGTCGGCGTGCTCCTCCCGGAGCTCGCGGCACTGCTGAACACGGAGGCCACCGCCTGGGCACTCGCCCGAGGTCAAGTGCTGCTGCCCACCCAACCCCCGTTCGTCGCACTGGACTTCGACGACCGGACTCGCCTCGCGGGCAAGCTGCTGAGCAGCGCCGGGCTGCACCAGAAGGTCTACGTGCTGCTGGCGCTGTTCAGCGCGGCGGCCTTCGACACGGCCGCTCATCTGCACACCACCGACGCGCTGGAGCGGCGCCATCCCGGATTGACGTGGCTGCGCTTCCCCGAGCCCGACGCGGACGGGCTCTGGCGGTACCCGGCGTACTCGTACGGCAAGCGGCTCGCGAAGGAGCATCCGCACACCACCGCCGGAGGCCACCCCGCATGAGCGTCACGGAACGCACCGACGTCCTGGTCATCGGCAGCGGCTTCGGCGGCTCCATACCCGCCTATCACCTGGCGGCGGGCGGTGCCCGGGTCGTCGTGCTGGAACGCGGCCCCAACCTGCGGTCCCGGGACTTCTCGCACGATCAGCGCATCGGCAGCTACACCCGGATCGTCGACCTGGTGCAGGGTGACGGCATCACCGTCGTCGCGGGGAACTGCGTCGGCGGCTCCAGCGTGGTCTACTTCGCCGCTTCCCTGCGTGCGCCGGGCTTCGTGTTCGAGCGCGAAGGGAGCCTGGGCCACCGCCTGTGGCCCAAGGCGCTGACCCGTTCGGCGCTGGATCCCTGGTACGACAGGGCCGAGGAGACCCTGCCGGTGGCCCAGCAGCGGTGGAACCAAGTGCCGTATCCGGGAGGCCTGTTCGCAGCGGCATGCGAGCGGGCGGGTCGTACGTGCAATCCGGTGCCGGTCGCCGTCGACCTGGAACGCTGCACCAACTGCAACTGGATGCTGAACGGCTGCCATTTCGACGCCAAACGCTCGATGCTGCTCAACTACCTGCCCGCCGCCACCGCGGCCGGCGCCGAGGTACGGGCTCTGCACGAAGTGCAGACCATCGCGCCCGCCACCACTCCCGGCTACCGGTACCGAGTCGCGTACACAGTCCTCGACCCGGACGACTACCGGCTCTCCCAGGGCGCGGGGTCCATCGAAGCCAAGGTGGTGGTTCTCGCCGGTGGCGCGATGGGCACCCCGGTACTGCTGCAGCGCTCCGCCGCGCTTCTCGGCGGGATGCCGCGCGCCGTGGGCCGGTACTTCTCCGGCAACGGAGACCGGGTCTCGATCGCCGACGTGGACGAGTCGAAGGCCGGCGAGCTGCTGGGGCTCGAGCGGTCTCCGGGGACGCCGTACGAGGGCTTCCCCATCGGCAAACCGATCGGGTCGATGTCTTACGACCGACTCGACGCGGACGCCGAGGAGTTCACCCGCTTCTCCCTCCAGCAGATCTACTTCCCCGGCATCACGAACATCCTCGCTCAGGCCACGGACAGGCCGGAGTCGAGCTGGTTCGGCGTGGAGAAGAAGGAGCTGCGCTCGCGCTGGAAGTCGTGGCTGTCGGTCCTGGCGATGACCGAGGACGACAACGAGGGCAGGTTCGGCCTGCCACCGGCGACGGGCAGCTTCACCCGGGTCGCCTCGTCGGTCGGCCTGTCCACACTGCGCTACCGGCCGACCGCCAACACGCTGCGCGGCTGGAAGGCGGCGGACGAGGAGGCACGCGCCGTGCTCGAGCGCGACGGTCTGGCCCGGGTGCGCCCGTGGAGCGACGTGGTCGGTTCGCTCAGCGCCCACCCCCTCTCCTCCTGCCGGATGGGCGACGACCCGGCCACTTCGGCACTCGACGACCGCAACGAACTGCGCGGCCACCCCGGTCTGTTCGTGACCGACGGAGCGGCGGTCCCCACGTCGCTGTGCGTCAACCCGTCCCTGACCATCGCCGCTCTCGCCGAGCGGGCCAGCCGCCACATCGTGGAACGGGCGGCCGAGTCGGGCGTGGACGTCCGCTACGGCGCGCCCGCACCCGACGGTTCGACGTCCGGACGGCGCGGGGTGCTCAAGCTGCTGAACCAGCGGTGAGTCGCACGCTTGCTTTCCGCCGCCGCAGCGGGTGAGGAGCATAGGTGCTTCCCTTCATTGATCGGTTGGGTCACCGCTTCGCGGTTGGGTGCCACCAGGCGGTACGGGGAACGGGTCTGGAGCCTGCTCGACGCCCGGGACGCGGTACACGACGCCTCAGCGCACGGCCGCATCCCCAACTTCAAGGGATCCGAAGACGCCGCAGCACGCCTAGCGGAGCTGCCGGGGTGGCAGTCCGCCCGGACGGTCAAGGCGGTCCCAGACAAGGCACAGCTTCCAGCCCGTGTCAGGGCCCTGGTCGAGAGCAAGACGGTCTTCATGGCCGTTCCCAAACTGGCCGAACCCCGCCCGTTC
>NZ_JBOHCV010000151.1:0-1664 GCF_050698815.1 Streptomyces sp. | reverse complement strand
CGGTCTTGAAGGTGACCGAGGTGTCGTCGCCGTTGCCGCGGGGATCGAGCGCGATCTCGACGGAGTCGGTCCGCCAGTGCCTCTTGGCGTCGTCCTTGTCCAGGCGGGTCCCCTCCCGGTCGTCCGTAACCGTGACCAGTACGAAGAGGTCATCACCGTGCCGGGACATCTTCGCCGTCGCCGAACAGTCGGCAGCGCTCGCCTCGTCACCCTCCCAGTGCCGCAGGGCCAACTCCGGGCCCGGGTACTCGCCGTCGCCTTCAACGCCGTTCAGCACCGGGGCCACGGCGACCTCGGGAACCGTAGTGGACGGCGCGGCCGGATAGTCGGGCTGTGCATTGTTGGCCAGCCAGGGCAACCCCACCCGCCGCGTCCATGCG
This sequence comes from Streptomyces sp., assembly GCF_050698815.1. Lineage (GTDB taxonomy): Bacteria > Actinomycetota > Actinomycetes > Streptomycetales > Streptomycetaceae > Streptomyces. The sequence continues at coordinate 1,284 of NZ_JBOHCV010000151.1, read as the reverse complement.
CGGAACTCGGCGTACACGGGCCGGAGTTCGCCCTGCCCACGCACAGGCGCCTTGACTACCTCCCCCTTCTCCGCCAGCACGCTGAACCAGTCCGAACCCAGCTTCTCGGGGTCCGTGGGAACCTCGGGCGGCAGCGCGGCGAAGCCCTGGCTGCGATACATGCGGGCCGCGTCCCGCTCCACCTGCGCCCAGGACTTCCCGTGCTCGCGCGAGGTGTGCCCCGACCAGACGCCGACAACGGGCAGGCCGGTGTCCGGGTCGGTGTGGCGTTCCTTGGCCGCATCCGGCCCGAGAAGCCCCGAGAATCGGCGATTCTGGGAGAGCAGCCGCCGAGGGCGCCACGGCTTCAGTCCCTCGCACGTCATCTGATCGGGGAAGGCGCGGTCGTCACCGGCCAGGAAGAACGCCTCGATCGCCAGCCGCGCCGACGTCTGGTGCCCACCGTGCTGATTGAACGGACGGGGCTCCATGGTCACGACGGTGTGCGGTGTGGCCATGCGGAACAGCCGGACCATGCGTTCCAACGTGTCCTGCTCGCGCCAGATCCGCTCGGTGAGCGGGGCGGAGAGCGTGTACCAGAAATCCGGCTTGTCGAGGTAGAAGATGTTCTCGATCCCCGCGAGTGCGGTTGCGGAGCGCTCCTCGTCCTCACGCAGCATGCCGAGCGGCGCGCCCTCCTCCGGGCCGACCGCGTTGCCGCCGCCCTCTCCTCGGGTGATGGTGACGACGCCTGTGCGGAGTCCCCGGCGTTCACGCCACAGGCCGAAGGTGGACAGGTTTCCGCCCTCGTCGTCCGGGTGGGCGCTGACGAACATCACGTCGTGGTGGGCGGGGTCACGGCGGCGTGCGCCCGTACGTCGCTCAGCTGCCCTCGCGGTGGGCGTCCCGGCCGTGTACACCGCGCCCATCAGGCCGGAAGCCATGACTGTCGTCACGAGCCGCCGAGGGGGCCCCGCCGCGCTGGCTTCCTCGCTCAAGTCGACCACGATGCAACCGCCTCTTCGTCAGCTTCTTCAGCATCTTCAGCTTCTTCAGCCCGCGGACCGTACCGGCCGCAACTCTTGGGCAGTTCCCCGCTCCAGGGCAACCATCTTGCACGCCGCGTCCGTCAACTCACCACGATCAGCGTCCGGTTGCCTCCTACGAGGAGCGAGGGTCGTGCTTCGCACGACCGTCGGCGTCCGCGCCGCCCGTAAGGCCGAAGTCGAGGTCGGGGAACGTGCTGCGCACCTCGACGACCCGCCCTTCGGCAGCCGATTTCTTGGCGGCCAGCATCACCTCGAG
>NZ_JBOHCV010000150.1:0-5096 GCF_050698815.1 Streptomyces sp. | reverse complement strand
ATGTCAAACCCTGGTAAGGTTCTTCGCGTTGCGTCGAATTAAGCCACATGCTCCGCCGCTTGTGCGGGCCCCCGTCAATTCCTTTGAGTTTTAGCCTTGCGGCCGTACTCCCCAGGCGGGGCGCTTAACGCGTTAGCTACGGCACAGAACCCATGGAAGAGCCCCACACCTAGCGCCCAACGTTTACAGCGTGGACTACCAGGGTATCTAATCCTGTTCGCTCCCCACGCTTTCGCTCCTCAGCGTCAGAACCGGCCCAGCGAGCCGCCTTCGCCACCGGTGTTCCTCCCGATATCTGCGCATTTCACCGCTACACCGGGAATTCCACTCGCCCCTACCGGCCTCAAGTCTGCCCGTATCCACTGCACGCCCGAAGTTAAGCCCCAGGTTTTCACAGCAGACGCAACAAACCGCCTACGAGCTCTTTACGCCCAATGATTCCGGACAACGCTAGCACCCTACGTATTACCGCGGCTGCTGGCACGTAGTTAGCCGGTGCTTCTTCTGCAGGTACCGTCACCCGAAGGCTTCGTCCCCACTGAAAGAGGTTTACAACCCGAAGGCCTTCATCCCCCACGCGGCGTTGCTGCGTCAGGCTTCCGCCCATTGCGCAAGATTCCCCACTGCTGCCTCCCGTAGGAGTCTGGGCCGTGTCTCAGTCCCAGTGTGGCCGGTCACCCTCTCAGGCCGGCTACCCGTCGTCGCCTTGGTAGGCCATCACCCCACCAACAAGCTGATAGGCCGCGGGCTCATCCTGCACCGCCGGAGCTTTCCACCCCCGAGGATGTCCCCGAGAGTAATATCCGGTATTAGACCCCGTTTCCAGGGCTTGTCCCAGAGTGCAGGGCAGATTGCCCACGTGTTACTCACCCGTTCGCCACTAATCCACCCCGAAGAGCTTCATCGTTCGACTTGCATGTGTTAAGCACGCCGCCAGCGTTCGTCCTGAGCCAGGATCAAACTCTCCGTGAATGTCTCATCAAGACACCACCGAAGAGCGGCACAAGCCGGAGGAATAATCCAGCCCATGCACAGCATCCTCGCTGTATCTGTATTTCAAAGGAACCACGCCCCCAACAAACAGGGGACGGGGTATCAACATATCTGGCGTTGACTTTTAGCACGCTGTTGAGTTCTCAAAGAACGGACGCTACCTTCGCAACCCCTCACAGGGCCCCTCCGGGCGCTTCCCTCTCGGTTGTCCGCTACTTTAGCGTATTTCCTCGTGTGCTCCTCGACGGAGCTTACGGACTGCTTTTCGGCACAGCGAAGGCAGTCCCATTCGGGAAATCGTAGGTAGTGTGTTGTCGCATCCGGGGCATTCGCTCGGCTTCAAGCCGTGACGGCAGCCTGTCCGTTTCAGCGACTCTGTCAACATTATGCCTCGGGGCGCCCCGCGTCAAGTTGCCTTCGGCGCTGCCGGGGTTGATGTGGACGGTACGGACTCACCGTCGGGTCGCCGTCGATCCAGTAGCGCCATGGATGAGCTGCTCCGTCGCCCCCCACGCCGGTCCGTGGACCGTTGCGCACGCTCTCGCCGGAGACTGTCTCACCCGTCAGCACACGGAGCGGAGCGGACTGGTCGGGGGTGCACAGGTCGGTGCCGTTCAGTCTCCGGTCCACGTCCAGCGCCGTCGCCAGCCGGGCCGGTCCCTTCGCGAGTTCCCCGTCGTTGCGGGCCTTCGGCCGGCGCTTGCGGGCCTGCTCCTCCCCGATGAGGACTTCGCCGGCCCGCAGCAGCACGCCGCTCGCGTGGTGCTCGGGACCACAGACGAGATTGAGGCTGAACCACATTCCGTAGATGAAGTACACGTACGCGTGGCCGGGCGGACCGAACATCGAGGCGTTGCGCCCGGTTCGTCCCCGGTACGCGTGAGAGCCGGGGTCGCTCTCTCCCCCGTACGCCTCGACCTCCGTGATGCGGAGCACCATCCGCCCGTCGGGACACATGCGGACGAGGTAGCGCCCCAGCAGCTCGGGGGCGACCTTGAGGACCGGGCGGTCGAAGAAGGACCGGGGCAGCGGTGTGTGGCTGTCGTCGTTCCTTCGCGTACGGTCTCGGCCAGCGATCATGCAGCCCGAGGGTAACCGAGCCGTGGGTCCGCGAGGCCCGCCCCGGGCGGTTCCGGTCATCCTGGGGTGGAACCACCGGACCGTGCCGGGCGTACCTCGTAGCGAGAACACATCACGGGTGACCGAGACGAAACACAGGCAGTGCCTGGGAGGGACTGGAGAGATGGGTTTCAAGAAGCTGTTCGCGAGCATGGGGGTCGGCAGCGCGTCGGTGCAGACCGTCCTGCACGAGCCGAACGTGGTGCCGGGCGGGGTGGTGCAGGGTGAGGTGCACATCGAGGCGGGCTCGGTCGAGCAACAGATCCAGGGGCTCTCCGTCGGTCTCATGGCCAAGGTCGAGGTGGAGACCAACGACGGTGAGATGAAGCAGGACATCGAGTTCGGGCGGCAGCAGCTCGGTGGTGCGCTCGGTCTGAAGGAGGGCGCCAGCCACACCGTGCCCTTCCAGCTGGAGGTGCCCTGGGAGACGCCCATCACGATGTTCATGGGGCAGCAGCTGACCGGGATGAATATCGGGGTGACGACGGAGCTCGCCATCGCCCACGCTGTGGACTCCACGGACCTGGACCCGGTGAACGTGCACCCGCTGCCCGCCCAGCAGGCGATCCTGGACTCCTTCGGAGCGCTCGGCTTCCGCTTCAAGACGGCCGACATGGAGAAGGGGCGGATCCGCGGCACCCGGCAGCAGCTGCCCTTCTACCAGGAGATCGAGTTCTTCGCGCCGCCGCAGTTCCGGGGACTGACGCAGGTCGAGCTGTCGTTCGTGGCGGACGGCGGGGAGATGGACGTCATCATGGAGATGGACAAGAAGCCGGGCCTGTTCACGGGAAGCAGCGACTCCTACCGCGCGTTCCAGGTGGACCTGGCGCACTTCCAGCAGACCGACTGGACGGCCTTCGTCAACCAGTGGCTGACCGAGGTCGGGGGCCGGCGTAACTGGCTGTGAGTCACCCGCTCACCACCGGCGCCTGCCGCTCACCGGCGTCAGGTCAGCCCAGCAGCACGTTCAGCGGTGCGTCACGCACCGCCCAGTAGCCGACCGCCGCCGTGAAGACGTCCACGGCGGTGGCGGCGCCACTGGGGTCGGCCTGCTCGAAGCCGGGCCACCCGGCCGTCATCACCAGGTATCCGTTCGTCTCCCCCCACCAGGACAGGTCGGTGAGGGAGTCGGCGAGCGCGTCCCAGTTGCGGCCGAACCAGTCCGGCAGCTCGAGGCCCGTCACACAGCGGTTCATGAACTCCGCCTTGTCGGTCACCCCGCCGAGGTCGATGACGGCGCCGACCCAGCTCGCCGCTTCCGCCCGCATCAGCATGTCCGGGCCCACGGAAGCGCAGCGGTACACGCCGGGAGGCACGGTGCCGTCGAAGAGGCCCGGCAGGCTGTCGTCGGGGAGTTCCGGCAGTTCGGGCAGATTCACGGGACTTGTCATCGTCGCATCACCGCTTCGCAGGTCTCGTTGTCGTCCCCATGGTGACAAAGACGCGGACATCGGCTCGTTAGGCTGGCCGCTGCAGCGATTCGCGCCATCAGGAGGTTCCGACGTGACCGACCAGAAGCAACCGCCGCTCCCCCACGACTTTCATCCGCCCGTGCCGTCGTTCGAGGTGGTGAGCGACGATGTGTCCGAAGGCGGGCGGCTGCGGCCGGAGCAGCAGCACGCGAAGGGGAACATCTCTCCGCAGCTGCGCTGGCAGGGCTTCCCCACGGGGACCCGGAGCTTCGCCGTGACGTGCTTCGATCCGGACGCTCCGACGGGCAGCGGCTTCTGGCACTGGTCCGTCTTCGACATCCCGGTGTCCGTGACGGAGCTGCCGGCGGGTGCGGGCAGCGGTGAGATGGCGGGTCTCCCCGAGGGTGCGGTGCACGTACGCAACGACTTCGGCACCCGTGACTTCGGTGGGGCCGCTCCGCCACCCGGGGACGGGCCGCACCGGTATGTCTTCACGGTCTACGCCGTGCAGGAGGAGAAGCTCGGGCCGGACGCCGACGCTTCGCCGGCCGCCATCGGGTTCAATCTGCGCTTCAAGGCGATCGGACGGGCCCAGCTGATCGGTCTGCACGAGGAGTCCTGAGCCGGCCCGTCGGGCCGGGCCGTTAAACCCATTGCGCCCCGTCCTCCCCGATCGCACAGTTGTTGCCGGGCAGTCGGCACCGCGATGCGGGGACGGCGGGGCGCTCGTGTCTGCGCCGGCCGTTCGTCGGAGCCCGGCCGGGGGCCGGACGACCGCGCCGGCTGCCCTTGTTCTCTCACTTCCTTTCCCGCTCCGTTTCCTTCTCTTCCGCTTTCCGACTCTTCCCCTTTCCGAAATTGCGTTGTTCCCCGGATCGGGCAACGGCACAGTGGTGCCACCCGCCGCGGGGCGGGAGGGATCGGGGAGGTGGAGGGGATGCGGGAGACGCTGGTCCTCAATGCGAGCTTCGAGCCGTTGTCGACGGTCTCGCTGCGCCGCGCCGTAGTGCTGGTGATGCAGGACAAGGCCGTCGTAGAGCATGCGCACCCCGGTCTCCGCGTACGGGCGGCGAGTATCGACCTTCCGGTACCGCAGGTGATCAGGCTCTGCAGATACGTGCGGGTGCCGTTCCGACAACGGGCGCCGTGGTCGCGGCGCGGTGTCCTCGTACGGGACCGGCACCGGTGCGCGTACTGCGGGCGGCGGGCGACCACGGTGGACCATGTCGTGCCGCGTTCGCGTGGCGGCGCGGACACCTGGCTCAATACGGTCGCGGCCTGTGCGGCCGACAATCACCGGAAGGCGGACCGCACTCCGGCTGAGGCCGGCATGACGCTGGGGGCGAGGCCGTTCGAGCCGACGCCGGCGGACGCCCTGCTGCTGGCGCTTGGGCTGCGGGACGGGGAGACGCTGCCGGAGTGGCTGACGGTCCCCGGCGCCGCCGTGTCCCCTGTGGCGCTGCCCGCGACCGCCTGAGCCCGGTCGCCGGTCACGCGTCAGCGCAGCAGCAGTTGCACGATGGCCGCAGCGCCGACCAGGACGATGATGGTGCGCAAGGCGGTCGGCGGCAG